>JALSTK010000010.1 GCA_026983775.1 Calditrichia bacterium | reverse complement strand
CCTGACGAATTGCGGATAGTACGGTCCTTCCAACCATTCGATGAAGCGTACCAGCCGGTTCCCGGGACAACAATAATCAAATACGATCACAAATTCTCTGCAAATGCGCCGGGCATGTTTAAGAATATGGTGACGAAACTGAGGATCGACTCCATGCAGGAGATAACCCATACTGACGATGTCGTAGCTTGTATCTTCAATTCGATCGAGATCAGTCAGATCGAAGTGGCGGAATTCGACCGCCGGGAATTTTTTTCTGGCCCGTTTCATTAATTTTTCGGCGAAATCCAGACCGCTTACTTTGTGCCCTCGTTCCGAAAAAGCCCCGGCCAGAATGCCGGTTCCTGTAGCCAGATCCAGTACCGTTAAAGATTCGGGAAGTTTTAATTTTCTTAAAGCCCGGCGATACTCGGGCATTAAGTTGTAATCGATTATCGGGTAGATAAAGGCAACCCGGTTAAAAAAACGGCGGGTCTTTTCATTCTCATTCTTCATAATCCGTTTCCGGGGGGAGTTTTTTTATGGCTTCAGATTTTTCCCCTGTTTCTAAGAAATGGTGCTGACGTACATCTTCCATCTGCTGTAAAGGACGTTCCAATTTCTTGGTTCGGGTGCTAACTAACTTCTGATATTCGTTCCGGGCGTCTTCGATACGTTTGCCCATTTTTTCCATTCCCGTCTTAAAATTAGCCCATTGCTTGTTAAATTCAGCCAGCAAATTTAAAATTTGAGCCGCGGTTTTTTCTAGATTAAAATTGTCCACAGCCTGACGAATGATAGCCAGGATGGCGTAGAGGGTAACCGGAGAACTAAGGATTACCTTGTTTCTCAGGGCTTCATCCATAATTCCCCGGTCCTGTTCGTTAATAAAGGAATAGACCTGTTCATTTGGAATAAAGGCAATCACATAGTCTACCGTATTATCGGCGGGATTGATATAGTCCCGGTTGGTTACTTCTTTGAGGCGTTTGCGCACATCGCGCAGAAATTGATTTTTATAATGTTCCTTATCGGTTTTTCCTTCGGCCTCCAAATAATAGAGATAGTTGGTCAAAGGAAATTTGACGTCCATATTCACTTTCAGGTTATGAGGCAACAGAAAAGTAAAATCTGGCCGACTTTGTCCGCCTTCTATGGATTTTTGTTTCAGATAGTTGATACCTTCAATGAAACCGGCCATGCGCAATACATCTTCGGCCATACGTTCCCCCCACTGGCCGCGCATCTGGCTGTGGGTCAGGGCTGTATTTAAGCGACTGGTGCTTTCCTGAAGGCGGCGGGTCTGTTCGGCAGATTGACGGAGCTGTTCGGCCAATTGTCCGTAACTCTCTCTCCGATCCTTTTCCACTTTTTGCAGCAGATCTTCAACTTTGCCCAGTTCACCCTTCATATTTTTCAGGGTCTGGTCGATAAGTTGTTTTTTCTGATCCAGTTGCTGATCATTCATTTTAGACTGGTCGTGCAGCGTTTTATGGGCCAGTTTAAGAAACTCATCCGTACTCTTGCGCAGGGCGTCGATCGATAAGGAACCAAAGGCATCCTTGACCTGATTTAGCATCAGTTCCAGTTCACGGGCCTTGTCATTTTGTGCCTGCTCATACAGCTCACGGGCAATTTCTTGCGCTTTCTTTTTATGAAAGTGAAACCAAAGCCAAACAATTAACCCGCCCAAAACAAGTCCGCATATAAATGCAATCAGCATGTTCATAAGTGCCGGTCACCCTTGATTAAATTGTACGAAATCGTTTAAAATGGCCTCAAAGAGAGGTTCATGCATACTGGAAAGTATTTCTATATGCAGACGGTCCGCAATGGGTTCTAATAAAGCTTCGGTTTCAGCATGAACGAACACGATTTTGGACGGAATTTGTCCTCTCTTTTCCAGAAAATTCATAAATTCCAGAGGAATACCGGTATGGGAAGTATCTTTATTGAGAAGAGCAAAATGTAAAATTTGTTGCGATTGTTCATCGATAATTAGAAACACGAGCGGGAAATAGGGACGTTTCCTGTTATTATCTTTTATCGGAGAGGGCAAAAAAGAAGCGTCGGCTATCCAGATTTGTTCGGAGCCGGAAAGGGTCTTGGCCAGTTGCTCGAGGCGTATTTGGTTGATCATGGGCTGCGGGAGAGGATGATTGCCCAACCATTTCCGGATTAATGGATCGGTTTTGAGCTTTTCGGATTTCCACCGGAGGCCGTTTTTTGTTTTTAAAGAAGTGCGAAAAAGCATCTCATCATCAGGGGAGAGATCATCCACGTGGTCTTTATATTCTTCGGCCAGTAACAGGGTTTGCTCGATAGTGCTGATTAAAAAAAGGATATCCGTTTCATCTTCCAAAAACCAGGGTACCAGTCCGGGATCGTATTTACGCACCAGAGGCCAACCATTTTTCCCCCGAAACGAAAATCCCAGTTTCTTGATTCTTTTTATTTCGCTGTTTTCCAGCATCTTGCGGTCTTCGAAGGAACACATTATAGATTTCTGACGAAACATCACATCATAATAATAGTTTCCCTCATATTCGGCAACATTATAATAGGAAAGCAGCCCTTCTTCTCCGAGGTAAATATTGAGGGCGTAGTGTTCGCCTAACCGTCCCATCAACAGACAAAAGCCGATTCGCTCGGAATAGGGATCCTTAACGGCGAACATCTGTTCTTCGGTGATCCAGTCCCAGGGGGCCGTCTTTTTTAAGGCAACGGCTTTTTGATAAAATGTATCCCAAAGTTGATCGGAAATTGACATAATCGATTCCTTCCTCTAATTTATCGGTAGTGTAATTTAGGTAGAAAAAGCCTTGACTACAAAGAATAATCTGATTTAGGGACTATTTCAATGAATCTGGCAGAAACGGTTACGGATTGGTTGCCTGTTACAAGAAAAGAAGTACAGGCCCGCGGCTGGCAAGAACTGGATGTCATCCTTTTTTCCGGTGATGCCTATGTGGATCATCCCTCCTTCGGAACGGCGGTGATCGGACGGCTGATCGAGCAGGAAGGTTTTCGGGTGGCGATTGTTCCCCAGCCCAACTGGAAAGATGATCTGCGTGATTTTAAAAAAATGGGTCGGCCCCGCCTGTTTTTTGCGGTTACAGCCGGGGTCATGGATTCCATGGTAAACCACTATACGGCCCGTAAACGAAGACGTTCGAGCGATGCCTATACACCCGGCGGTCAGGCCGGCTTCCGTCCCGATTATGCCGCGACCGTGTACAGCAGGATCTTAAAAAAATTGTTTCCGGATGTACCGCTTGTGCTGGGCGGTGTGGAAGCCTCTCTGCGTAGAGTGACGCACTATGATTATTGGTTGGATCGTTTAAAACCCACCATTCTGGCCGAAAGTGGGGCCGACCTGCTTGTTTACGGCATGGGGGAGCAGGCCTTGCGTGAGATTCTTCGCCTTACCGATAGAGGGGTTCCCATATCTTCTTTGACGACAGTACCGCAAACGGCGGTGTTGCTGAAAGCGGGCCGGGCCGTTCCTAAAAATAAAAAGTGGCAAACACTGGAATTGGCTTCTCACGAAGAGTGCCTTCGGGACAAAAGAGCCTTTGCTGCCAATTTCAAACATATCGAAAAAGAATCGAATCGAAAACAGGCCTGGCGATTGATACAGCTGGTCGGTGAGCAGTGGCTGGTCATCAATCCGCCTTTCCCGACTATGAGCGAAAAGGAGCTTGACGCCTCTTTTGATTTGCCTTATACACGCCAACCCCATCCCAAATATAAAAAGCGGGGCACCATTCCCGCCTATGAAATGATTCGCCACTCCATTACTTTGCACCGGGGCTGTTTCGGCGGATGCAGTTTTTGCACCATTTCCGCCCATCAGGGTAAATTTATTGCCAGCCGTTCCGAACAGTCCATACTGAAAGAAGTGCAGGCCATTACCCGTATGGATGATTTTAAGGGTTACATCAGTGATATGGGCGGACCTTCGGCCAATATGTATAAAATGCAGGGTAAAGATTTATCGATTTGCGCCGTATGTAAACTGCCCTCCTGCATTTACCCCCATATTTGTTTTAATCTGGATACCAGTCATAAACCGCTGATAGAAATCTATCGTGCAGTGGCTGGCCACCCTCTGGTGAAAAAAGCCTTTGTCAGCAGCGGGATCCGCTATGACCTCTGTTTGGCACAGAATGAAAAAGAAAACCGGCAAAAGGGGCTGGATGAATATATTGAACAGGTCGTAGCCCACCACGTTTCCGGCCGTTTAAAAGTGGCCCCGGAACATACATCGGATCAAACGTTACAGATCATGCGCAAGCCCTCGTTTCAGTTATTTTATAAATTCAAACGAAAGTTTGAAACAATCAACAAGAAATACAAATTAAGGCAATTTCTGGTACCCTATTTTATTTCCAGCCATCCGGGAAGCAACCTGGAAGATATGGCCGGTCTGGCCGCGGAGACCCGGGAACTGGGATTTAAGCTGGAGCAGGTTCAGGATTTCACACCGACCCCCATGACCGTGGCCACCGTGATCTATTATGCAGGGTATCATCCTTATACGATGAAAAAAATCTACACGGCTCGTAGTCCGGAAGAAAAAAGGGCTCAGAATCGCTTCTTCTTCTGGTATAAAAAAGAAAACCGGCAGTGGATTAAAGATACTTTAACGGGTTTGAGCCGTCCGGACCTGATAAAACGTCTGCTTGGGAAGTAGTCCGCATCGAAACGGCTCATAAAAGGGATATTATTTCTTTAACC
The DNA here is from genome assembly GCA_026983775.1 of Calditrichia bacterium. GTDB lineage: Bacteria > Calditrichota > Calditrichia > Calditrichales > Calditrichaceae > JALSTK01. The sequence continues at coordinate 776 of JALSTK010000010.1, read as the reverse complement.
CAACATTATAAATCATTATATTGGCGCTGGAAGAAATCCGACTCAATATACTTGGAGGTAATATGATTTTAAAACGAATGATTATACACGGTTTACTAATAAGCGGATTGGTTTGGAGCGTTTTAGTTGCCCAACCGGCTGTGGATGTCCGGCCTTTACCGCAGGGGGTGTCCATTCACAATCTGGACAACGGACTCAAAGTTGTTCTGATCGAAAACCCGGCCTTACCCATGGTCGGCGTTAATGTCGTGGTAAAAGTAGGTTCTGCTTACGAAACCTTTGCCACCAGCGGTATGAGCCACATGCTGGAGCACCTTCTGTTCAACGGAACAAACAGCCGCACGCAAAAACAGCTTTATGACGATGTGGATCGAATCGGCGGTTACAACAATGCCAATACTTCCGAATTTTATACGAATTTTATGATGGTTACTCCCGCGGAAAATATTCTGAAAGGGATGGAAATCCAGGCGGATATGCTCTTCCATTCCACTCTTCCCGAAAAAAAATATAACAAGGAAAAGGGTATAGTCCTGGAAGAGATATCCAAGACTCTGGCCGATCCTCAGTCTCAGCAGGAGCGCAATATTCTTTCCGTACTTTACAACGGGCATGCCCTCTCCCTGCCTACGCTCGGTACCTATTCCACGATTGAGGGTATGAAGCGTGATGATGTCTATCGTTTTTATAAGAATAACTATGTCCCTAATAATATGGTAATGAGCGTTGTCGGTAATTTCAGCTCCCAGAACATGTTAAATGCGATTAAAAAGATC
>JALSTK010000009.1 GCA_026983775.1 Calditrichia bacterium | reverse complement strand
ACCTCGGGTGCAGTCTGTTAACCCATAGAGAAATCGCCCACTACCGGACGATCTGAAAAAACGGCTAATTTTATAAATTCAGTTTCTCATTACGTTGAGTTCTTTAAGCAAATTTCCCTCAGTATACTTTCATTCTACCTATTTTCTATATGCACGAATGGGGTCGGTTCATAAAAGAAGGAATCGAAATCCGCAACCGATATTTTTTAAATTTTAATATCCTAAAAAAGATAAAAATATTCCGGCGAGTGTAGTTTCACCTTTTGATAGATAATTTTACGGATGGTTTCATACTGAAGATAGGGGTATTCCTGTTGAATCAATTCAATAGCACGTTGCGTGGAATGTTCCCTGCGCAGGGTGTTAAAGCGCTGTCGTATCTTAAAATCACGCACGCCTTTTTCTTTAATCAGATTGTTCTTAACCAGGAATTCAAAAACGGAATCGGGTATGTGGGCCTTCAGCGGATTCTTCACCATGTTACACCTCCATTGAATAATTTAACGGCGTTTAAAGTAACAAAGTGAAGTTAACCCGGCTCCTCGGTAGATTGAACATATAAAAATTACTGGCAAAAAGATAGTAAGATTCTTTCCTTAAAGCAAGGGAAAAATTTACCCCTACGATCTTTCTTGCCCTAAGTAGTTGGTTTTGCTAAATTCTTAAAGTTTGAAACTGAAGAATACAAACCATCCGGCGACGGCTATTTTATTCGAAAGGAAGATCGATTCATGTTAGATTTAAAATTCATTCGCGAACATTCACAAGCGGTCAAACAAGGTATCCTTGCCAAGGGTGAAATGGGGGATGTGGATTTAATATTAACGCTGGATGAGGAACGACGGAAACTCATTCATCAAGTCGAATCCCTGAAAAAAGAGCGCAACGATCATTCGAAATTGGTTTCAAAATATAAGAAAGAGGGCAAAGATGCCTCGGAACTGATTCAAAGTACCAAGGATATTTCGATCCGTATAAAAAAATTGGACAGCCGATTATCCGATATAGAAGAAAAAATATTTACGCAACAGAGTAAAATTCCCAATATGCCCCATGAATCGACTCCCATCGGAAAAGATGCTTCGGATAACGTGGAAGTGCGCCAATGGGGGGATATTCCTGTTTTTGATTTCGATATATTAGATCATTTAGAACTGGGAGAACGCCTGGATATTTTGGATTTTAAACGGGGAGGTAAAGTGACAGGCAGCGGCTTTCCTGTTTACAAAGGAATGGGAGCGCGTCTGGAAAGGGCTTTAATCAATTTTATGCTGGATATCCATGTGGATCGACACGGTTACACGGAGATATTTCCGCCTTTCGTTGCCAATCGGGCCAGCATGTTCGGTACGGGACAACTGCCCAAATTGGAAGAAGACATGTATTATACGAAAAAAGATGATTTGTTTTTAATACCTACCGCGGAAGTTCCGGTTACCAACCTGCATCGTGATGAGATACTTACCGCAGATCAGATTCCGGTTAAATATGTTGCCTATTCGGCCTGTTTTAGAAGAGAGGCGGGATCCTATGGCAAGGAAACGCGGGGATTCCTGCGTGTGCATCAATTCAATAAAGTAGAAATGGTGAATTTTGTAAAACCGGAAGATTCCTATGATTTCCACGAACAGTTACTGAGAGAAGCCACTGAAATTCTGGAACTTTTGGAAATTCCTTACCGGGTTATTTTGCTCTGTTCGGGGGATTTAAGCTTTGCAGCAGCCAAGTGTTATGACATTGAAACCTGGTCTCCCGCAGAGGGGAAGTGGCTGGAGGCTTCCAGTGTAAGTAATTTTGAAGATTTTCAGGCCCGTCGGGCCAATATCCGTTTCCGGCGGGAAAGGGGGGCCAAACCGGAGTTTGTGCATACCTTAAACGGTTCCGGGCTGGCCACTTCCCGATTGATGGTCTCTTTGCTGGAAAATTACCAGACCGATGAGGGAACAATCATCATACCGCCTGTTTTGCGTCCCTATCTGGGCGGTCTGGATGTCATCAAGAGGAAATATTGAAACATGGGCAACCTGATACGCACGGCCTGGGTTTTTATCTTCACCGTCTTATCCACCACCTTACATTCCGTTCTGGCGGTCATATCGGGTTTGATGAATCCGTATTCCGATTTTTCCAACAACAACATTCGTCGCTGGGCCAGGTCCATCCTTTGGGCGGCGGGTATCCGGGTTGAAGTACAGGGCAAGGAGCTTCTTCATTCCGGTCAATCGTATATTTTTATGAGTAATCATCAAAGTGCTTTTGATATTTTAGCCTGTGTGGTCAGTATTCCCGGAACCGTCCGTTTTATTGCCAAAAAAGAACTGTTCCGTATTCCTTTTTTGGCCCAGGGCATGCGGGCCGCCGGAATGATTGCCATAGATCGCGGCAATAGTGCCAAAGCCCGTGAAACGATCAATAAGGCGGTTGACATCGTCCGCAGCGGAGTTTCCGTTATCATTTACCCCGAGGGTACACGCAGCAGGGATGGAAACATTCACCGTTTCAAAAAGGGGGGATTTGTTCTGGCCATTCTCGGTCATATTCCCATTGCTCCCATGGTTATCTACGGTTCCTTTAATATCATGCAAAAAAAGAGTCTGAAATTAGGGAAGGGGCATATCCGGATCGAGTTTTTAAAACCGATCACAACCCAATCTTATGAAATGAAAGATCGGAATAAGCTGGTTCAAATTGTCTATGAGCAAATTACCGGCCGCTTTGATCAATTAACCAAACAGAAGCAATCAGAATCGGATAAAAACAAGGAAGAATCATGAACCATGACAAATTAACTATCCTGAACCACCCGCTTATTCAGCAAAAATTGTTTTATCTGCGTGATAAACGCACCAATAATTTGAACTTCAGAACGATGCTGAACGAAATATCCGGATTAATGGTTTATGAAGTTACCCGCAATTTTCCCCTAAGGCCACGTGAAGTGGAAACCCCTTTAGAAAAAACGGTGGGCTATGTGTTAGCCCGTACGGTTACCTTAGTCCCTATTTTGCGGGCCGGCCTGGGAATGAGTGACGGTATCCTGAAGTTAATCCCCCATGCACGGGTCGGGCACCTCGGGCTATATCGCGATAAAAAGACTCTAAAACCGGTGGAATATTATCGAAAATTCCCCCCGGACATGGCAGAGAGTGAGGTGATCGTGATTGATCCCATGTTGGCCACCGGTGGCAGCGCTGTTGCGGCCATCAATTATGTAAAAGAGGCGGGAGGGATATCGATTACATTCGTCTGTCTAGTTGCCGCTCCGGAAGGGGTCCAATATTTACAGAAACATCATGCCAATGTGCATATCTATACGGCCGCTTTGGATCGGGAACTGAATAGCCATAAATACATTCTTCCCGGTCTGGGAGATGCGGGAGACCGTATCTACGGTACGGAATAGAGATAGAGCCTTAGTCTCCGTTAACCACAACCCGGTTACGTCCGTTCCGCTTTGCCTGATACAAGGCGTTATCCGCAAGCTGTAAAATTATTTGGGGATTTATACTATCTTCCGGACAGCTGGCCAGGCCGATGCTGATCGTTATTTTTGCGGCCGGGGCATGGGCGACACTTTCGAAAGAATAGTCTTCCACGATATGCTGCAATTTTTCGGCGATGATCCGGGCCTCCTCTTTTTTTAATCCCGGGAGAATAATGGCAAACTCTTCACCCCCGTACCGGGCCACTGTGTCCGTTGTCCGCGTATTTTTATTGAATAGGGCACCCATTTGCCGTAAAATTTTATCCCCTTCCAAATGACCGTACCGATCATTATATTGCTTGAAATGGTCGATGTCGATCATCAACAGGGAAAAGGGGGTGTGGAACCGTTTGGTGCGGTTCGCTTCCCGCTGTAGCTCCTGCACAAAATAGCGATAGTTATAGAGTTTGGTCATTCCATCGATGATCGCTTCCTGAGATTTTATTTTATACAGTTCGATCAAGCGCGAATAGAGCATCATATTCTCATAAATAATGGCCACCGATTGCAGGAAAGATTTAAGAATACGTATCTCATAGGTGGCGAAGGTCCGACCCTCAGGACCCTTGTCCAGAAATATCATGAGCTTTCTGGAAGGTTTATCCAGCATATCAATTCCTTCGGTCTGTGATAAACTTTGCATCAAAGAAGTGGCATCATTCTGGGTTCCGAGGAAATTCAAATTGGCCAGTATAAAATGGTTACTGTTGAGTTTTTCTACCAGTTTCAGAAGATTTTTATCCGTTATTTCCGCCGCTTCTTTGATCCAGATGAATCCCTTTTCGTACATCAGGGTATCTATAAAGGATTCGGATAATTTTACTTTGATATTCCGCAGAGCGGAAAGGGGCTTCCCTGCGGAAGAGAGCGGTAACAGTCTTCTATGTTTGGTGGTAATTTCAAAGATGATACAACGTCCGATTTGAAAGCCGTCGATTATTTTTTGAGGTAAGATTTCGATCAGCTGATTCGGACTTCGTAAGGCACGGAGATAATTGGCAAGATTGTTCAGATAAAATAGCCGGTCATTGTATTTCGCCAATTCTTCTCTGGAAAGAATTAATTCCTGATTGACTTTCCGTAAATCCGCATTTACATCCTCCAATTCGGTGATCTTTTTCTTTAAGCGGGATACCAGTTGGATGTTATATTTTTGCAGAAATAGTTTTTCCCGGCCCGGTTCCACGATCTCTTTTTTTCCGGCCAGGAACTCTTCAATCTTAAACAGGAATTCAGTGACATTGATCGGTTTGGCAATGTAGCCGTCGCATCCTGCCGTAAGTACAATCTCCCGAACATCGCCCTGGACTTCGGCAGTGAGAGCGATAATCGGTGTATTTTTAAGACCGGGTAAGCTTTTCAAATGGGTGGTTACTTCATAACCCTGCATATCAGGCAGACCCAAATCCACCAGAATAAGGTCCGGTTGGTGCTGCTGAGCCAGTCGTATTCCTTCCAATCCCCGGCCGGCCGAAAGATAGGTATAACCTTTGAATTGGATGATATCAGCCATTAATGTCCGGGCTTCTGGATCATCCTCGATATACAGAATTTTTTTTGTTTGTGTCATAGTAAATGGTACATCTGGAATAAATGAAAATTTACCCTCGTTTGGCAAGTAAGAGGGTGATATCGTCCTGTAAAGACCGATCGTTGCTAAAATCAAAAACAGCCTGAAGGATTTGTTCCTTTATCTCATAAATGGAAGCATTGCGGTTTTTCAAGGCGATATCAATTAAGCGTTGCTCACCGAATTCTTTCTCCTGTTTATTCATGGCTTCGGTCACTCCGTCCGTAAAAGCGATAAGAATATCTCCCGGTTCAAAATCGACTTCATCCTGAATATATTCCCAATCGGGAAGAAATCCAAGAACAATGCCCCCTTTCTCTAATCGGATCAATTGTCCGTTAGCTTTAATAAGAAGAGGAGCGTTATGCCCGGCATTGGTATAATACAATTTATTTTGATCCAGGGCCGCAACCCCATAAAAGAAGGTTGCGTAACGGCCTTCGATGGTACTTTCCGTTAAGAGATTATTCAGCCGGTATACCATATCGCAAACAGTGAGAAAGGTTTTTTTCTGGCTACGCAATCCG
>JALSTK010000008.1 GCA_026983775.1 Calditrichia bacterium | reverse complement strand
GAAGAAAACTTTTCTATCTTGTTTAATATTGTTTTGATGAGCATCTTTCTTTCCAAATATTTTGGTTGGGATAATCAAAATTTCGGAGATGGATGCTCATCTTTCAAATTTTTTTACCCATAGATTTACCAAGAGAACCGAAAAATAATTAAACCTTTTGACCCTACGATCTCAGCATAAAGGATAAATAGTGATTATAAGCAGATGTCGGGTACGGATTTCCCTTATTGGGATTCTATTTAATCTGATCTTCTTCATTTCCGCAGGTACGGCCGGTGATATCCTGGATAACCTGCATCAGGATACAAAGCATTTTCTGCGGGTTGGAATCGGTTTGGCCAAGGCTCCTTTGTACTGGCAAGCAAGCGATTGGACATATGCCGGGGTGACCATCGGGGCAACAGGGGGCCTTTTTTTCATCGACAAATCCGGGCGGTCATTTGCCCTGCACAATCAAAACAATCTGAATGACCACCTGTTCAGGATCGATCGCTATTACGGTAATCCTAATACAATTTTACTGCCGACGGCCGTTTATCTCACCGGTTGGTTGGCAGGGAACGGTAAGCTGCGACATACCGGTTTACAGGCCCTGGAAGCTCTCATATACGCCGGAGGTTTCTCTGCCATTATAAAAGGACTTCTTGGACGCAGAAGACCCTATGCCGGAGATAGTAATCTATATTTCAAACCTTTTCACTATAGCGATTTTGACTATCGTTCTCTACCCTCGGGTCATGCTACGGTTGCGGTCACTGTGGCAACCGTTTTCGCCCATGCGGTTGATAACAAAATATGGAAAATATTCTGGTACGGAACGGCCGGATGGGTGGCTGCCTCCAGAATCTACCATAACAAGCACTGGCTTTCGGATGTCTTTCTGGGCAGTGCAATCGGTTACGGTATCGGCTCTTTTATTGTGAATTTTGATACAGTGGGAAAAAACAGGAGCGATTTTTTAAATCTGCAATTGAACCCCTTGACCAACCGGATCGGAATCTGTTTTTCTATCCCCTAACGAATCTTTTGTCGGTACCTTTAAAATAAAGAGATTTTTATTATCAAAAAATGAATTATACCTAAAGAAAAAGAGCAAATTTAACGATAATAGAAGAACTAAGTAACATACGTTTTTTAAATTGCTTGATTTATGGGAAGGCAAAATTTAAATTGTTAAAAATAATTTACTTGACCACACTATTTTTTTAACATTTTCGATATAAAGGAGCGCGTAATGAAAGCTCGTCACATAGTTTACTTCTTGTTCGCTTTGCTTTTGATATTTTATGTAAAGAGTAGTTGGGCGCAGCATATCAGCGCGGAGTACATTACATCGTTTAAACCGCCGAAACTGCTTTCCGGGGAACAGATAGAAGACGGTATTCAAAATCTCTATTTTTATCAGAATCGGTTATATGTAGTCGATATCTGGTCCGGTCTACAGATTCTCGATGTGAGTAATATCTACAAGCCCAAAGAGCTGGGTGTATTTTTTACGGAACATCGCCCGCACAATGTGGTTATCGATTCAGCCTATGCCTATCTTTCGGATGAAATAGGGGGAGTGGCGATTTTAAATATAAATAATCCGGCCAGCGTTCGGCAAGTGGCCAAGGTGAAAACAAAGGGCGACGCTTACTGGGTCGTAGCCCGCTATCCTTACCTTTTCGTCGCCGAGGAGACCAAAGGATTGGGTGTGTATGATATTTCGGATTTACAGAATATCCGCCGCGTTGCCGGGTTCGCTACCCGTGGATGGGCATGGACGATGAGCCTGGAAGGCGATCATCTCTTTCTATCCGAAAAATCAGGCGGTGTGTCCATCCTGGATGTAAGCGATCCGACCCAGCCAAAATTACTTTCCACTTTTCATCAGGCCCATTATGCCAAATCCATCCAGGTGGATGGAAATATTGCGGTGATTGCCGACGGACCGGACGGTTTACTGATTGTGGATGCCAGGGATGCCGGTCACCCGAAACTGTTGAAAAGAATCCCGATTGACGGCTATGCCTACCATGCCTTTAAATCGGGAAATACGGTTTTTATTTCCAATGATCAACGTCATCGCATGGAAATTTATGATATTTCGGACCCGCTTCATCCCAGTAAAGAAGGTGAATACAAGGCGGAAAACAAGGTGTATTCCTCTCTAAAATACGATGTGTATCTCTTCGTGGCAGCCGATAAGCAGACGCTGATCCTGCGCTACAATCGTCCGCCGCAAATTGCCCGCATAGAAAATCAGGTGGTGGATGAAAATCAGCTTCTTGAAATTCAGGCCGAACCTTCCGATCCCGATGAAGACCCTTTTACACTCAGTATTAAGAATCTGCCGCAAGGTGCTAAATTCGATTCCACTTCCCGGCTCTTTACCTGGGTACCAACCTATGAACAATCCGGAGATTATAAAAAGGTGACCATAACCGTTACGGAAAAAACGGTAAGTGCCCTCTCTGCCAGCACTTCCTTCGATATTCATGTTAATCATGTCAATCGACCTCCCTCCATAGCATCGGTTGCGGATACGGTAATTAATGAAAATCAGTTGCTCACTTTCACCGGCCCGGAGGGAAGTGATCCGGACAAAGAAGATCAGGGTAAATTGACCTATTCCGTTGAAAACTTACCTGAGGGGGCGACCTTTAACCCGGAAACGCGAATTTTTTCCTGGAAACCGACTTTTGAACAATCCGGGGTATATCCGGTTACATTTACCGTCCGTGATCCGGTTGGAGCAACGGCACGGGTTCAGAGTGTAATCACAGTGAATCATGTGGATCGTCCGCCGGTGCTCGCTAAAATAGGGGACAAGGAGGTGGCAGAGAATACGCTGTTAACCTTTAAAGTAGAAGGTAGCGATCCGGATAAAGAAGATCAAAATGCGCTGAGTTATAAAGCTGAGAATTTACCCCAGGGAGCCAGCTTTGATCCGGCTACAGCGACCTTTTCCTGGACGCCGACTTATGACCAGTCCGGTATCTATAAAGATGTTCTTTTCATTTTTAAAGCCGGTGCTTTAAGCGATTCGGAGGCGATTACCATTACCGTGGATCATGTCAATCGTCCGCCGCGTCTGAATCCGATTACCGATCAGGTGGTGGATGAAAACAAGTGGCTGCGATTTACCGTATCGGGAACAGACCCCGATAAAGAAGATGCCGGTAAATGGGTGTTTTCAGCGGAAAATCTGCCCGAGGGTGCTAAGTTTAATCCCGATTCGGCTCTGTTCTCCTGGAAACCGACCTACGAGCAATCCGGGGTCTATAAAAATATTATTTTCAAAATCAAGGATCCGGCCGGTTTAAGCGACAGCAGCGTTATAACGATTACGGTAAATCATGTCAATCGTCCGCCCCTGCTGGCCGCGATTGAGCCAAAAACAATTGATGAAAATTCATTACTGACTTTTATTTTGCAGGGCAGTGATCCGGACAAAGAAGATCAGGGAAAGCTAACCTATACGGTTACAGGATTACCGGAAGGTGCGACTCTTACAGGTGCCGAATTTAAATGGACGCCCACTTATGATCAGTCCGGTATATATAAATTGCAGTTTACGGTAAGCGACGGCCAGTACCAGGATACGAAGGAAACCACAATTACCGTGAATCATGTGAACCGCCCGCCGGTGCTGAATGCTATTGCCGCTCAGACGGTCGATGAAAATAAATTACTCACCTTTGCAGTTACCGGGAGTGACCCGGACAAAGAAGATCAGGGCAAACTAACCTTTTCGGCTTCCGGATTGCCTCAGGGCGCTGTCTTCGACAGCACCGGTCATACCTTCAACTGGACTCCGACCTATGAACAATCAGGTAAGTATACGGTAACGTTTACCATGAAGGACCCGGCCGGATTAACGGATGAAAAACAGGTCCGGATTACGGTTAATCATGTCAATCGAACCCCGATCCTGCCCGAACAGCCCGCACAAACTGTGGATGAAAATACTCCTCTGGTCTATAAGATTGTACCCGGCAGTGATCCCGATAAAGAGGATCAGGATAAGTTGCAATATACGGTGAGTGATCTGCCGCAAGGAGCTACCTTCGATGCTACCCATTTAGTGCTCAACTGGACTCCGACTTATGAGCAGTCCGGTCAATATACCGTTACGATCCATTTGACAGATGGTCAGATTACCGTTTCGCAACCTTTGCAAATTACGGTGAATCATGTAAACCGCCCGCCCGTTCTTACCGATATTGCGGATCAGACGATTGATGAGCATGCTTTATGGACTTTGAAGGTTCAGTTTACGGATGCGGACAAAGAGGATGCGGGTAAACTTAAACTGAGTGCCGCCAATCTGCCTCAGGGCGCCACTTTTGATGCTCAAACCGCTACCTTCAACTGGACGCCTACTTATGAACAGAGCGGACAATACAAGGGGATTCAGGTTACTGTAACGGATCCGGCCGGTTTAAGCGATAGCAAAACTTTTAATATAACCGTGAATAATATAGACCGGCCCCCGGTCTTACAAGCAGTGGCGGCAGTGACGGGCAAAGAGAATGAACCGGTTACTTTCCGCTTACAGGCCACGGACCCGGATAAGGAAGATCAGGGTAAGCTGATTTACAGCGCTGATCATCTTCCCGAAGGGGCAACCCTTGATGCGGGTAGCGGTGAATTTAGCTGGACACCGACTTTTACCCAGGCCGGTAAGTATTCCCTTACTTTTAAGGTCAGCGATACCGGAAATCTCTCCGCCGAGCAAAGCGCTACCCTTGTCATTGAAGATGTGAATCATCCTCCGCTATTGAATGATATTCCGGCCCAAAATACGGATGAAGATAAGGCCTTGTCTTTTAAAATCACGGGTACGGATGAAGATACGGATAATCAGTTAACCTATTCCGCTCAAAATCTGCCGCGGGGAGCCGCCTTTGATGCAGCGAGTCAAACCTTCAGCTGGAAGCCCGATTTCGATCAGGCCGGAAAGTATACGGTTACCTTCAAGGTTTCGGATGGTAAAGCGGAAGCGCAGAAAACGGTGGACATTACGGTGAATAATGTCAATCGTCCGCCCCGGATCGACGGTCCAGCCACGGCTAGCGCGGAAGCCGGCCAGAGTATTAAGCTTAAGTACCACGCTTCCGATCCCGATAAGGATAAAGTAACCTATTCGGTTAGCGGATTACCGGATGGCGCTCATTTTAATTCCGCTGACGGGACCTTTACCTGGACGCCGGGCGATGCGCAAAGTGGCAATTACACGATTGAGGTAAGCGCATCGGATGGAACGACAAGTGCTAAAATAAAGACCGGGATTACCATTACGGCAAAGCCCGCGCCTCGGCCCGCACCCGTCGACAGCACCCAACATTAATCCATGTAAAATATAGCGGAAACCATCCATATCCCCGGAAAAATCCGGGGATTTTTTTCGGCAGGATTCCCGCGGTCTTGATTCTTTTGTCCGAGTGATTCTTCTTATACAAATGTTGGGATTACCTGCGGATTACGAGAATAAACCCTGTGGAAAGCCCACTCTCGCTCCTCTCTTATTAAAAAAAAGGAAATTTTAATTAGTCGGATTGACGGAACTATACTTGAAGGAGGTCAATGGTCGCAATGGCCCCTGTCATAAAAGAGGATAGCTGTTCAATCCCGCCATGTATTGGGCTTGCAATATGCCGTTAAACCGTTTATTTTAATCTCTATTATTTTAATCAGCCCGGGGAAATATCTAAATGGCAGACAATTATACGGAAAGATTTAAGAAACATCTCGACAAAATACAAGCCGGTACAGCGGCCTTTACTCCTTCGGAGTTGAAAGCTTTTTTTAAAGAAGTAAGCAGAGATTTGTCGCTCCTCGGCGCAAAACCGCAGGATGCATATGCACACTGGAGTACGGTGGATGCCATCCTGGTATCCGTTCTTAACAATGGACTGGGACGGTCCTTTACCGCCTATCTTGAGGTTGGTGATTTCTATCGGCTTGGACGCCTGCTGGAAAAACAAGCAGCTAACCAACCTTCCTTTGTCCATAATTATCTCGATATTCTTCGCCAGCCCTCCTTTCTTAGTAAAATAAAAGATGAAAAGAGGTGGACGGACTTAATTCATGATCTGATTCAGGGTAGCCGTTTTACCGTTTATCGGCTTTTTCAGCAGCGCCTTCGTGACTATCCGGATAAAGTGTTTTTTCGAGTTCTGGAAGGCAAGGCCCAACAGGAATATCGCTTTAAAGAGGTTGGGCGGCAAGTCGAACGTTATGCCCGTGGTTTGGCAGGTTTGCTTCAGTCCTTTGATTGGAACAAACCGCTCGTGGCTTTTTTGCTGGAGAATAGTTTGGCAATGGCCGAGCTCGATCTGGCTTGCCTTACCAGCGGTCTGGTGAATGTGATGATCCCCGCCAATTCGGTTCCCCGCCAAATCGAATATATTCTGAATCAATCTCAGGTTCCTTTGATACTGGTAGCCAATGATAAGCAACTGGCAAAAGTGAAATCCATTAAATCAAAATTGCCGCACTTGCAAAGAGCGGTGCTTCTGGAAGGCAGCAGTATTGAGGACTGGATTCTGACTTTGGATGAATTGGTTGAAACAGGGAACGACTTCGACCGGAGTCAATTGAATACAATTCGTGAAAACCTTACTGCGGAACGTCTGGCCTCGGTGATGTATACTTCCGGGACAACCGGTGAACCGAAAGGCATTATGTTTTCCCAGATGAATATTGTATTCAAACGTTTTTGTCGTGCTATAGCCTTGCCGCAAGTGGGGGATGAAGACCGGTTTCTTTCTTATCTCCCGCTCTATCACACGTTCGGCCGTTGGTTGGAAATGATGGGAAGTTTATTCTGGGCCGCAGAGTATACTTTTATGGAAAATCCGGCCTTACCCACCATGCTCAACAATATGCAGCGCATCCGGCCTACCATTTTTATCAGCATTCCCAAAAAATGGATTCAGCTATATGAATATATCGGCAAAGAAATCAATATTGAGATTGAAGAAGACCGGGCCATTCAGGAGATCGTAGAGCGGGTAACCGGAGGAGCCCTGCGCCGCGGTCTGTCTGCCGCAGGCTATTTGGATCCCGATGTGTTTACATTCTTTCAGCGCTATAACGTACAATTACTGAGTGGATTCGGCATGACGGAAGCTACCGGCGGAATTACGATGACGGAGCCCAAGCGCTATGTACCGAATTCGCTCGGTAAGCCTCTGCCCGGGATCGAGGTGAAATTAGGGTCTGACGGAGAAATGCTGATCCAGGGGTCGTATGTCATGATGGGGTATTATGGATGGTCGGAAACGGAAAGCCCCTTTGTTGACGGCTGGTTTCCTACCGGCGACATCATGCGTCAGGATGAACACGGCTATTTTGAGATTATCGATCGTAAAAAGGAAATTTACAAAAATATCAAGGGGGAAACGATTGCTCCCCAGCGTGTGGAAAATTTATTCCGGGATTTCGAATATATTCAACAGGTTTTTCTGGTTGGGGATCATCGTCCGTTTAATACTTTGCTCATCTATCCTGATTATGAAAACAGCGACGGTAAATTAGAAAAAATGGCGGATGCGGAAAAGCAGGAATACTTTTCATCGGTAGTCGTTACGGTTAATAAATTTCTGGCCCCCTTCGAGCGTATCGTTGATTTTCGCTTGATCCGCCGTCCTTTTTCTGCCGAAGAGGGGGAATTGACTCCCAAGGGTACTTTTAAACGGCGGATCATCGAACGAAATTTTTCCGGAATAATCGAGACGATGTATACCAAGAATTATATTTCTCTCTTTCAAGACGATTTGGAAATTCGGGTTCCGAATTGGTTCCTGCGTGAAATCGGCTGTTTGATTACCGATCTGCAGGTAGATAAAAACGGCTTGCATCTTGCTAAGTATCATAAAACACTGCGTATCGTCAAGGAACACCGTGAGGATACTCTGGTGCGCATCGGGGATTATGTCTACCAAAACGAAAAACCGTATATAGATTTTCAGACCTTTCTGGCCAACCCCTTCTACTGGTTGGGTAATCAGGGATTGACTAATTTCACCGGTGAAAATATTTTCCAGTGGTATCGCATCGATAAGCAGGATGCGCATATTACCTTTCGAAAACGGGTAAGGACTCCCCTTCTTTCGAAAAAGGAGCACACTCATTTTCAGCGGGTTATCGAAGGGAAGGAATACTCGTTGTTCGGTCTGAATGATGCCGTATTGCATCTGCAATCGGACAGCGAGGATCAGGGGCTCAACGCGGTAAATTATCTGCAGGATGTTTTGGCAAATGATCATTTACCGATCTTCCCTCTGGCCAGGGAAATCATTCAGCATCCGGAATTCAGTGATCTGCTTTCCGTCCGCCGCCGGATGTTTCAGGTCGGCCTGACCCATTTCAAAGGCCGGAAGTTGGTTCACTTCATGGAAAAATATTTAGACCGGGAACCGCAACTACTGGATGAGCAGCTGATCGGCATCATTGCAGAAGCGTGTAAAACAGAAGATGATTTGAATGCCGTGTATAGCATACTTAAAAACAGGGTCGGTTCCGTTTCGACCCAGACGCGTATCAAAGCGACTCCCATACCTTCCCTTTTGAATCTGTTGGCTGTGTTCGGGATTAAGCATCCTACCAAATACAAGCGCGTCCGCCAACTCATCGTTCGCTATCAGTTGCGCGAAGACTGGCGCTCCCTTTCAATTGCCGCTTCGCAGGCCAGAGAAAAACTTCTCAAGGGTTTCCGTGAATGGTTGGGAAGCAACCAGCAGGTTTCGGTTGACGTGGAAACCGGTGAGGAATACGAATGGAAAGATGTCATTATTTTTGAAGAGATAATAAAGGAAGAGGATCGTCGTCAATTGCTTGGCGCTTTGACCCGGGCTGCGGTTTTACGGGAAGCGGTTTTCCTCTTTTCCGAAGGAAATATGGTACGATTGTCCGATATTCCTCCGGGCGGTATCTGGATCAGTGTGCTGGAAGATGAAGTCAGGAAGGCCGTTTTTCGGGTTTCCGTACAGACCCGTTACCAGGGTGCTTACGACTTTGTGCTGAATATGAATCGCAAGCCGATCGACCGGCAGGTGACTTCTGAAATGAATTGGCTGATTCATGCCGGAGCTCCGGCCAAAGGGCTGCGTTTGATTGAAGATTTCGGAGGCTTCTGGCCCGAATACAATATCTGGACGGAGGATTTTTATCCCGGGGATACGGTTGCCCGTTTTTTCCGTCGTTCTCTGCGCAGTAAAAGTAAGGATGTACCTTCGCGTCTTTTCCATATCTGGCCGTTTTTTGTACGAACCGCTATGACCGCTCATGTAAATTTTTGTCGCCGAACCGGTTACAGGCTGGAACTGAAAAATATGAGTCCTGAGAATATCGTATTGCCCCATCATGACTATCAAACCGGAATGCGTCTGGTCTCTATAGCGCGCAGGCAGCCCTCGGAAGGATTAGGCCCGTTACTGCAGCGATTTTACCGTCAATTTATTCTATCCACCGAAGACAAATATCCTCTTTTGAAACAGGATTGTCTCCAACCCATGTTCAGCGGAGTGCTGGATAGCGAAGGGGAAGAACGGGGAGTACAGCTTCTGCAGAAGGTGTTGGACCGGGAATGGCACAACCAAACTTCCGATTTGAGTAAAGCTTTGAAACAATTCATAAAAAATATTAAAGAGAAGGGTTTTATTCCCAAAGCGTTGCACTTTGCAATTCAGCGTTTTCATCGCTGGTATGAATTGAGTCATGATCCGGCTTTATCGGCCCAGGCCCAGATGCTTAATGAATTGTATGATACTTACCAGCTTTATGCTTTGGAGAAGAATTATCCGGAGACCAGAACCCTTTTCTATCTGGATACGGTATTCGTCAATTCCCATTCCTCGTTACGCCGGGCTCTGCGTCAGTTAAGCCTTAAGCAGCATCGGGAACATTTGAATTATGATCAGGTCTTAAAAGAGATATCGGAATTGCAGGCCGCCTTCAAACTTTCCGAACATGAATCGTTCTTCCTGAGTCGACTGGGTTATCCCCATCTAAAACCGACCGATTCCGCTCTGCTGGTCAGTACCCAGTCCATGGCAGATGTGATCGTGCAACTGGAAGATGCGGAAGGAGTGCCTTATCAGGTTCGTAAACCCATTTCGCCTAAAGAGATTTCCCGTCTGCACCAGCTCTTTCTGGATGTGAATCTACCGGTACAATTCAGGCCGGAACACAGCTTTCTGATTGCCGTATCGGAACGCGGTTTTGTAATCGGCGGCCTCTTTTATCGCACTATGGACGATAAGAGTGTTTACATGGAGAAGATCGTTGTGGCTTCGCACTTACGCCGTAAAGGGATTAGCGACGGATTAATGAATGAATTCTTTAATCGTTTGCGCGATCATCATGTCCGTTATGTAACCACCGGCTTTTTCCGGCCGGAATATTTTTATCGTTTTGGATTTAAAATCGAACGAAAATATGCAGGATTAGCGAAGGATCTGAATCAGTGAAAAACTATTTTATCTTGTCAGGACGAAAATCAAGGGTGTCGATAAAACGATTTTTGCGGTTTGGATTGCCCAACTGGGCCACATTGGCAAGTCCGGCTTCATCTATGGAGTGATAACCGATATCCAGATCGTTGGTGGCACAGGTTTCGCATTCCTCACCTTCCGAACTGCATGTATGTAATTCCTGATCCTTCCCGAGCAGCTTGCCCAGAGAGAGCAGCAACAGAGCGATGGCAAAGATAACAGGAACGAGTATAAATTCCATTTCTAACCTCGGTAGAGGGTTTTGTTTTCGACAGACAGGCGCATTGATTTTTTCCCGTCTGCTTATATAGACGAAATTAAGGACTCAAACATTCCCTGACAAGGAAAAAATTAAGTAACGGCTGGTTCCAGTAAAGCAATGCGTCCCTTCCCGGCATCAAGCCGGGCCCGGATGCCGAGCGGCAGTGTCGGTTTATTTTTAATGTGACCGATAGACAGGCCCAGACAGACAGGAAAATCAAAATCCTTAAAAATTTCATCTATAACATCTTCCACACTGAGCGTGGAGTTGTAGGCGGGTTTGTAGTCCGCCGGTTTAACATCGGGCATGCGGTCGAAGAAGACACCCCTGCACTTATCGAATTTGCCGGCCTGCTTGAAATGAGTCAACATGCGATCCAGGTCATAGGGTTCTTCCCCGATATCTTCGAAAAACAAAATAGCGCCGTCACTGTCAAATTCATGTGGTGTTCCGATGGTAGCCTGTAAAAGCGTCATATTTCCGCCCATTAAATGTCCGCTGACCACCCCCGGGCGATAGGTCCAGACCCGATTACTGGTCTGCAGGTTCTCGTCGTAGGGGGCATCGGCAATTTCTCCGACGGCGGTCGTACTACCCAGGGTATTCAGAAAATATTTTTTTGTATAATCCGTAAAGGTGGAAACTGCGACCGGGCCGTGAAAAGTAACCAGACCCGTTCGTTCATGGATTCCGACGATCAGAGAAGTGATATCGCTGTAACCTACTAATATTTTTGGGTGTGCGGAGATGAGTTGATAATCCAGGTGCGGCAGGAGTTGAGCGCTGCCATAACCGCCGCGAACGGCGATGATGGCCTTGACCTGATCGTCCGCGAACATGTCGTGTAAATCGGCAATACGCTCTTCGATTGTACCGGCCAGATAACCCCATTTTTTGAAGATATTTTTACCGGGTTTCACTTTAAAACCCAGTGCTTTCATTTTTTCACTTGCTTCGATTAATATTTGATGGGCTTCAAAGAGAGGCGAGGCCGGAGTAACCAGACCGATGGTATCTCCGGGATGCAGGGCGGGCGGTTTAATCAATGGTTTGGCAGCAATCGAATGATTTGCGGCGAAAAGCATACGAGGCGCAGCACTTAAAACACCCCCCATAAAACCGGTTTTAATAAAAGATCTTCTTGAAATCATGGCCTGGTTTCCTTATTGTACGGTAGATTTTTTATCATTTCTTTGATAGGATTCTTGACTATAGAAAGATATTTCCGAACTTCCTATAAACCTTCGGAAGACATTCGATCTGTCTATTTTATTCTTTTTCCTTTTTATTTTTATGATAGGCATCCTTATCGGATAAATGTAAAAATTTTATTTATGTAATACAATATGTGGGAGCAGCTAATATAAGGACATCACCGGTCTTGTGATTTGTGAACTATGCACATCAGGAAAATTCGGATGTACCCAAAAAGGAAAGAATTGACATGAATCCAAATCATGAGCAAATTGTTTACGGCATAACAAAAACAAACTCAGGGAATCAACCCGAACCGGAAAAATGAAACGTTCTTCATCGGCGCAGAAAATTTATTTAAGCATTATTTTGATCCTTGGCTTCACCGCCTTTATAATCCCGCCCTTCTTGGGCGGTCAGGAAGTACATGTGTACAGAGCGCTGAAGGATTTTCATTCTTTGGATGCCCGGATTATTTTCACTATCCGTTTACCGCGGATTCTCTTTGCCTTCATGGTAGGGGCGGGACTGGCTTTGGTGGGGGCCGTTTTTCAGGCTCTGTTACGTAATGATCTGGCTACCCCTTATACTTTGGGCGTTTCTTCGGGGGGTGCCCTGGGTGCCGTGCTGGCCATCAAGACCGGTTTGGAAATTCATTTTTTAGGATTTTCGAGCGTGGTGCTTTTTTCTATTGCCGGAAGTATGATCAGTTTACTCATCATTTATTCAGTAGCCCGCGGGCCGTACGGTATGTCGGAATTTACACTGATTCTGGCCGGAGTTACGATTAGTTTGACGGCCTCGGCTTTTATCTTGTTTATCCATTATCTGGCGGATTTTACGGAAACGTATCGTATGGTACGCTGGTTGATGGGCGGCCTGAGCATCAGCGGCTGGCAGGTTCCGTTACTACTGTTGCTGGCCATTATTCCCGTAGCCGGGTACTTTATCTTCAGAATTCAGGCTTTCAATTTACTGGTTATGGGGCGTGATCTGGCTCGCAGTAAGGGTCTGGACGTAAAGAAGCTGCAAACCTATAGTTTTTTCCTGTCCTCTATTCTGATCGGGGTCATTGTGTCCCTGGCGGGACCCATCGGATTTGTGGGCCTGATTGTCCCCCACATCCTGCGTCTGATTTTTGGTCCGGACCATCGCTGGCTATTTCCCCTGAGTATAATTTTCGGCGGCGCATTTTTAATCTGGTGTGATACGCTGGCCCGTTTACTGATCTATCCGGCGGAAATACCGGTGGGCATCATCACGGCTCTGAGCGGGGGGCCGTTCTTTATTTATTTACTGCTGCGCTACAAACAAATAGCCCGGGATTAAGGGCCTTAGCGGTTCTTCGGGCAGAACCCGAAATGATAGTCTTCCCCATCCGCATCCTCCAGATAGTACAAACGGCACAGTTTCGAATGAAGCGGGGTAGTATGCGGGCTGAGCAGTTGCTTTTTGCCCTCTATTGAATCTGTGCTCATCAGGATTTCTATTTTTTTAATCGGATAATCATATTTTGAAGATATCTTCCGGCTAAGCTGTAACAATTGCCGATTATTTTTATCAGAAGGGACCAGAAGAAACAGTTTGATGGTGAATTTTTTCTGTTCGAAACGTACTAATTTGCCAAAGGGAAGCAGCGGAGGCGTTAGATGGGCACTGCCCACAGGCGGCAGATTCATCTTCATAAAAAGCTTTTTACTCTGCGTTTCCAGAACCCGTAATTTCACATTACCCGGAAAAACTTTCTGCTGGTAAGCCAATCCGATTCTTTTAACCTTCTTAAGCAATTTCTTTTTATCCGCATAAGCGGTAGAAGGAAGAGTGAGGTAAACGATCCGATAGGGCTGCTTTTTGTCGAAAAAGATGTCCGCTTTATAGGCAGGTAGAACACTATCTGCAAAAGCGGAAGCAAGACAGGATAAGCACAGAGTGCGCGGACCGACCAGGTCGGAACGTATCCATCCTTTTTTCCCGTCATCCAGGGCGACCCGGTACCAGCCGTGCTTATTGCTCAGGATAGCAACTTCCTCTCCTTCATGGGCCGCTTGCAGAACAGATGCGGACGTAGAAGGTTGGGAACGGACATTAATCTTTTCTTTCAGAACATAAGCCGCTACGGATCCCGCCGGAAAGGGGCTCAACCCGGCAGGGGGCTGCTTGATCACATTTCGGGTTGTGCAGGCGGAGAAAACAAGAATCAGTAACAGTAAAAAGACAGACAAGCGCATTACGCCTCCCTCTTCGGTATTTTTGTCGAAAGGTATAATTTGCCGGCGCCGGGCTCCCAATTTGCGTTCTTTTCCCTGGTATCCCTCCGGTATTTTCCCCCACCTATCGGTTCATAGAAAATAAAGAAATGAGGGAATGAGGTCAAATAAAGGGCAGGGGACTTTTGTTAATCCTTCGCAATCGGATTATTGGCCAGAGCCATCTCTTTCTCTGCTTCGAAAAACATCCCTTTCTGGACATAGAGACGGGAAAGCAGGGAATGGGCCATGGGATCGTGACCCTCAAGAGAAATCCAGCGATGTACAACAGGAATGGCTTCGTCGATTTTGCCCATACGATTGAGTGTTTCGGACAAAGCGGAATAGGCACGGAAAAAGGATTCGTCGCGTTCGATGGCTTTTCGGAAAAAATGGACCGCCTTTTCATAATTGCGTTCGGCGAAATGCTGAAAGCCCTTATTCAAAAGGTCTTGTTTACTAAGCATCTTTGTTTCCCCCTTACATATACACCTTTTTTTTAACGCAAAACGAAGTGAAATTATTTTCATAAAATGAAGAATGTTAAATTAAATTTTTGTTTGTAATATTTATTAAAAATATCTAATTTTAATAAATGTCGAGTTGTGCTAAAATCTGAAGCGGTTTTTTAAATTTTGGCTCTACTGGGGTTCTTGTGAAGTTGTATATTAAATAAAGACTGACAATATGATTTTACTGCTTCGTTCCTTTGCATTTAATAATAAAAGTATCCGAAGGATACTAATGTAAGTAGCCACAGGCGAAGCCTGTGGTAAAGCGGTAAAAGCGAGCGTGACGCTGAAGGCGTCAAATGTGTAGCTAATAATAGCATTATAACGAAATAGGAGACCCTATACATTGAAAGGCTTGATTTATTTTACCGCTTTGCGGTAACCCTATTCGGTTGCATCTTGCCCACAGGTTTCGCTCAGGCCCGGCGGCTGACGGGTGTGGCTACTCATATTACATCACTTCGTGATGATTTAAAGATAGGATGTGAATTAAATCTAATTTTATAGAAAATGATTTAAGGATGACATTTTTGCGGCGTTTAACCATAAAAAAAGCAGTAGAGCCTAAATTTTGAATAATTTTATTAAAGAAGGTATATAAAATGACTGCAAAACTTCAACGACAGGCCAAGATCAAAGAGATTATCACCGGACAGAAGATTTCCAGCCAGGAAGAATTATTGGAAAATCTGAAATCATTCGGCTTTGATACGACCCAGGCCACCTTGTCCCGGGACCTGCATGAGATAGGTATCGTGCGTGTTCCGGATGAAAACGGATTTAAATATGTATTTCATCAGGATGAGAATTCGCAGGCCATACGTCAAATCATCGGTATGGAAATCATTAATGTCCTGCATAATGAATCCACAGTGGTCGTTAAAACCATGCCGGGTCGGGCCCAGGGTGTAGCCATCTATTTCGATCGGCTGAAAGACAGCCATATTATCGGTACGGTTGCCGGGGACGATGCGATCATTTTAATCCCGGACAGCCATGTACATGTGGATTTGGTGGTCCAGACTATTAAGAGCATTATGCAATAATTATTTTTCAAAAGAATTCATACGATATATATGAACGGCCTCTTATCCTGATATGCGGATGAACATCCGTTTATGAAGCATAAGTTTGCCTTATCACCTCGTATTTTATAAATTCAAGCGGAATGAACACATCCTCGAAAAAGGAATGCGTATTACTAGTAAGCAGATTGAAGATAAATTGCAGCGGGAAATATTACCGTTTGTTTCAAAACCGGGCCGTTACGTGGGTCATGAATTTAATGTTATTCAAAAAGATGCGCAGCGGATGGATGTGCGGGTAGCTCTGGCCTTTCCGGATGTGTATGAAATCGGTATGTCCTACATCGGTTTTGAAATTCTGTACCATGTACTGAACCGTGAGGATCATATTTGGGCGGAGCGCGTGTATGCTCCCTGGTTCGATATGGAAGAGCGCATGCGTAAAGAGCAGTTGCCGCTGTATGCTTTGGAATCCTTCACGCCCTTAAAGGATTTTGATATTATCGGGTTTACCATGCAGTACGAACTGACCTATACGAATATTCTTAACATGTTGGATCTGGCCGGTATTCCGCTTTGGAGCAATGAACGCAGCGAAGAGGATCCCTTTATTTTCGGGGGAGGTCCCTGTTCCTGTAATCCCGAACCGATGGCGGAATTCATGGATGCTTTCCTGATCGGTGACGGGGAAGAGGGCTTGGTGGACATGTGTAATGTGGTGCATAGGGCACGGAAGCAAGGTTTAAAGAGAAAAGAAATTTTGTTGCGTCTGGCCGGCCTTCGTGGCGTTTATGTACCCTCTTTGTACGAAACCGAGTATGATAATCAAGGCCGGTTTAAAAAGGTTCGGCTGCTTGATGAACAGGCACCGCAGCGCATTCTAAGCCGTATTCTTCCCGAGCTGAAGAAGGAATACTATCCGGCCAGGCCTATTGTACCGCTCTTGGGTGTAACCCATGATCGCTTATCGCTGGAAGTGATGCGCGGTTGCACCGAAGGCTGCCGTTTTTGTAATGCGGGTATGATTTACCGGCCCGTCAGGGAGCGCGAGGTAGACGATATATTGAGTCAGATGGAACGTAATCTAAAAGAGACCGGTTATGAGGAAGTCTCTTTTCTATCGCTGTCCATTTCTGATTATAGCCATTTAAACGATCTGATGAGCCGCAGCCGTTCCGGGTTGAAGGAACAACGGGTGAACGCATCTTTCCCTTCCATGCGTCTGGATAGTTTTAGCAGGGAGATTGCAGAGTTTGTTTCCGAAACCCGCAAATCCGGTTTTACCTTTGCGCCGGAGGCCGGAAGCGAACGCTTAAGAAGAGTGATCAATAAAAATATCAGTGAACAGGATCTGTATAATTCGGTTCGCATCGCTCTTCAAAATGGCTGGAAATTATTAAAATTTTATTTTATGATGGGATTACCCACTGAAACGATGGAGGATATTGAAGCAATCGCCGATCTCATTGAGAAGGTAGTCAAATTGAGTAAACCTTACGGGCGGGTTAATTTCAATGTGTCTGTTTCGACGTTTTCACCGAAAGCGCACACCCCCTTCCAATGGGAAAGGCAGGATACCAGAGAAGAACTGAGAGAAAAGATTTCGATTTTAAACAGACGATTTTCCCGAATTCGTCAAGCCCGACTTTCCTGGCGCGATCCGCAGGTTTCCCTGTTGGAATGTGTATTAGGCCGGGCCGACCGGCGTATGGCCAAAGTGATATACCAGGCGTGGAAACAGGGGGCATCCTTTGACGGCTGGACGGAAAACTTTAAGCTGGAACGCTGGCTCGAGGCGGCTGAACTGCAAGGTGTACCTTTTGACCGCTATGCGCAGGCATTCGATCCGGAGCAGCCTTTGCCCTGGGACCATATCGATAAGGGCGTAAGCAAATCGTTTCTTTTAAAAGAACGCAGAAACGCTTACCGGGGAAAAAACGTAACGGACTGTAAACAGGGTGGCTGTTACGCTTGCGGAATCCAGCGCAAAAACAGCTTCCGTGAATTTGCCTCCTGCTATCGACAAGGGGATGCGTATCGCGCAACGGAAACACTTGTTTCCCGGGATGAATCTGCTAAAGATAGTACGGTTAACCCGTCCGTGGAAATCCGGGAAATAGCAGGGGACAAAAAACAGGTGCGGATTCAATTCCAGAAGAGCGGATATGCCCGCTATTTATCCCATTTGGATATTGTACGTAATTTTGAGCGGGCCTGTCGCAGGGCCCGCATACCGCTTGTGTATAGTCAGGGTTTTAATCCCCATCCCAGGATGAGTTTCGGGCCGCCGCTGGCCCTCGGTTACAGTAGTGAAGCCGAGTTCCTCGATATTGAAATCGAGGCAGCTTACGAAGAGGATTTGATTGCTTGTTTGAATCCTTATTTACCGCAGGGCTTACAAATACTTCAGTACCGGGAGATCAGAGAAAAAAGTCCCTCTCTGGCCCATAGTATTACGGCCAGCGAGTACGAAGTGGATCTGCCGGAACACGGCTTATCCGACGCCGCTTTTAATGAAGCTTTGCAAAATCTCTTGCAAAGGGATGAAATTCAGGTCACACGACGGGTAAAAGGGAAGATGCGCCGGGTTAACATTCGGCCTTATATTGATCGAATTTCAAGGGAAAATCGCATTTTAAAAATTAAGACCAAAACCATCGAAAGCCGTACGGTTCGCGTCAATGAAATTATTCAGGAACTTTTTCATAGCCAGGAATTAGACGGAAGAAGTTTAGCGGTACATCGCCGCAGGCAGTATATCCGGCGCGGCAATCGTGAGCTTACCCCTTTGGAAGTTCTCTCCTGAAAGCATATCTGGTATCCGCTTTAAAATGAAGCAAAGAGAAGGATGCGTAAGAAAGTTCCCCGGCCCGGAACAGGGTTGAGCGGTTTCTAAGGAACCAATGCGCTACGCACCGCAATTTGCTGCAATGGAAATCCATACAGGGAGTATGTTCCCAATTAATTATTCAGGAAATGTTTAAGGAAAAAATAGCAATGACAAAAGAGATTATTATTAATTCTACCAACGAAGAAACGCGGATCGCCATTCTGGAGGATTCCAAATTGGTTGAGCTTTTTGTAGAGCGACCGGAATACGAACGCATGGTGGGCGATATTTACAAGGGTAAAGTGAGTCGTGTTTTACCCGGTATGCAGGCGGCATTCATCAATATCGGTCAGGAGCAAAATGCCTTCCTGCACTTTTCGGATGTATCCGCTTCTTACCAGGATTATTTTATTGATTACGAAGAGGATATGGATGATCATGATCATACGGAGACGGCGCGGCGTGAGAAATCTTTTGATGTGGCCCGTACCCTTAAAAAGGATCAGGATATTTTGGTACAGATTATTAAGGAACCGATCAGTACCAAGGGCTGCCGGGTAACCACGGAGGTGGCCTTGCCGGGACGGTTTGTTGTACTTGTGCCTTATAAGCAGCAGATCGGCGTTTCCCGTAAGATATCCGATCATAAAGAGCGGCAGCGTTTAAAAAACATCGCCCGACAGATCTTGCCGAAGCATTTCGGTCTCATTATTCGTACCGTGGCCGAGGGCAAAGAAGAAAAGATTATTCGCAAAGACCTGAATGCCCTGCTTGCTACCTGGAAGAAGATGGAAAAAAAGATTAAGGAAGATCAGGCCCCGGCCCTGGTTTATAAAGATATGGCTATGGCCTCCAGTATTATTCGCGATCTGTTTACAGCGGATGTGGATAAAGTGGTAGTGGACTCCCGTAAATTAAAGCGAGAAATTGAAAGTTATGTGAAATACGTGGCTCCTCAAATGACCCATAAAATTACTTATTATAGTGAGAAGGTACCCATCTTCGATCAATATAAAATTGAGAAAGAGATCGAGAATATGGGCAATAGCCGGGTCTGGTTGAAGAGTGGCGGTTATATCATTATCGAACCCACGGAGGCGCTGGTTTCCATCGATGTAAACAGCGGAAAATTCATCGGCAAGAAGGATCACGAGAGTAATTCTCTGAAGACGAATCTGGAAGCGGCCCGGGAAATCAGCCGTCAGGCCCGGTTACGTGATCTGGGTGGATTGATTGTGATCGACTTTATCGATTTACGTGACGAGACGAACAAAAAGAAAATTTATAGTGAGTTGAAAAAGGAATTCGCCAAAGACCGCTCCATCACCAAAATCGAGGGGATTAGCCGTTTCGGTCTGATCGAAATGACCCGGCAGCGGGTACGGCCCAGTGTGCTGTATACGATCAACGATACCTGCCCAACCTGTAACGGCACCGGTCTGGTACCCACGCTGAATACGATCGTTTCGGCGATTGAGCGCTGGATACAGCGCTACCGGGTGAGCCGCGGCGATCGCAGAATTACCTTGCATGTTACACCGGATGTGTTCAATTATCTGAATAAAGGCCGCTATAGCCGTCGCTTGAAACTGATGTGGAAATACTGGATGAAGATTCGTCTGGTGAAGGACAAACAGTTGAAGATCGGACAATTTGCCGTGTATGACCGGACGGATAAAAAGAAACTGGATGTATGACAAAGGTCTCTCCGGGACATATCTCAACGGGCAGATGGTTATGCGTGACCGGCTGTGTAGGGCCGGGATCTCTAAAAAGCCCTATTTTTTGTAAAAGAATGAAAAATCGGCTGCTGTTTTTCCAAAAAAGCGGACATAAAACTTGACTAAGGGAGTATATATTTTTAAATTCTTTGCTCGATTTTAAAATTTGCAGGAGGATTATTTTGAAAACATATATAGCGCGAGAACAAGAAGTTGAAGAAGCAAGGCGCTGGTACATCGTTGACGCAGAAGGACAGGTACTGGGACGGATGGCCAGTAAAATCGCGCATATCTTACGCGGTAAGAATAAGCCCTTTTATTCTCCGCACCAGGATACAGGGGATATGGTTGTCGTTATCAATGCCGAAAAAGTAAAATTAAGCGGAAAAAAGATGGAAAAGAAAAGTTATTTTCGTCATTCCGGTTATATCGGCGGAGTCACAACCACTCCGGTTTCTCTTATGCTGAAGAGTCATCCCGAGCGTGTGATTGAATTTGCTGTGAAGGGCATGTTGCCTAAAAATGCTTTAGGTCGGAAGATGTTCAAGAAATTAAAAGTTTATGCCGGTCCGGACCATCCGCATCAGGCCCAGCAACCACAGCCGTTGGATTTAAGCAAATAATCAGGAGTGTAGCTGAATGGAAGTTTATGTTAGTATCGGCAGGCGTAAAAATGCCACAGCCAGGGTTCGGATGACCCCCGGGGACGGTAAATTTGTGATTAACGGGAAAGAGGGTTTGTTGAATTTTTTCAAGCGTGAGACGCTGATCATGGATATTGAGCAGCCTCTGGAACTCACCGAAAATCTGAACAAATTCGATTTTACGGTTCGTGTTCGAGGGGGCGGGTTAACCGGTCAGGCCGGCGCTTTACGTCTCGGGATCGCCAGAGCCCTGTTGGCTTACAGCGAAGATTATCGTAAGACCTTACGTCAGGGCGGATTTTTAACCAGAGACCCGCGGGAAGTGGAAAGAAAAAAATATGGTCAACCCAAAGCCCGTAAACGATTCCAGTTTTCCAAACGTTAAGATTTTTTCAAAAGCCAGTAATACTCTGGCTTTTTTCATGTTACTATGGCGCTTTGAAAATGGTTTGATAAAAAAGAAGTATCGCTAACTCTCAGGATGAAACGAGATGAATTTAAAAGGTTTCTATGAGAGTATAAATGAAAACACACATCTGTCTGCGCCGCACCGGGTGTCCCGTTTATAAGAGGAGGGATTGGAGCGGTTAGAGACAGGTGGAGGCAAAACCCAAACAAAAGGAGATATGTATGCCTTCCGTTTCTCTCGAAGAATTGCTGGCCGCAGGTTCCCATTTCGGCCATTTAACCCGCCGTTGGAATCCCAAGATGAAAAAATATATTTTCATGGAAAAGAACGGGATTCATATCATCGATCTGAAAAAGACGCAAACCGCATTGGATAAGGCCATCGAAGCCGTAAAAAAAATTGTTGGCGATGGATACGAAGTACTCTTTGTCGGAACCAAGGTTCAGGCGAAAGAGATTATTACTTCGGAAGCGCAGCGTTGTAATCAGTTTTATGTATCTCACCGCTGGCTGGGCGGTATGCTGACTAATTTCTCAACCATTAAAAAATCGATCAAGCACTATAAAAATCTGCAAAAGATGAGTACCGACGGCACCTACGAAAAAATTTCCAAGAAAGAACGCCTGATGATCGACCGGGAAAAAGAAAAATTGCAGCGGGTATTGGGTGGTATCGAAGAGATGAAACGCTTACCCGGGGTCGTATATATCGTTGATGTAAAAAAGGAACATATTGCCGTTAAAGAAGCGCGTAAAATGAATATACCGGTCGTGGCTCTGGTGGATACCAATGTGGATCCTACGGTGATCGATTATCCGATCCCGGCCAACGACGATGCGGCCAAGAGCATCAGTCTGATTACCAGTAAAATTGCCGATGCTATTGTTGAAGCCCGGCAAAAAATAGAAGAGCAAAAAGCAGTGGAACAGGCGGTAGCTGCAGAAAAAGCATCCAAAGCGGCGGCCGTCCCTAAAAAGAAAGTAACCAGGGAGAAAAAGGAAATAAAAGGCAAGGCGAAGAAGGAGTCTGAATAATGGCCAATATTACAGCAGCAATGGTTAAAGAGCTGCGCGAAAAAACAGGCGCAGGAATGATGGATTGTAAAAAAGCCCTGCAGGAAGCGAACGGGGATTTCGATAAAGCCGGTGAACTTTTGCGGAAGAAAGGCATCGCCAAAGCCGCCAAAAGGGCGGGACGCGAAGCCAGGGAGGGCATCATTGCCTCTTATATTCATCCCGGCAGTAAATTGGGGGTTTTAGTTGAAATAAACTGTGAAACCGATTTTGTTGCCAATACCGATGATTTTAAAGATTTTGCCAAGAATATCGCCATGCATATAGCCGCTTCCGCCCCGGTAGCTGTGGGCCGTGATGAACTGGATCAGCTTACGCTGGAAAAAGAAAAAGAGATTTATCGCGAGCAGGCCTTGAGCTCCGGAAAGCCGGAACATATCGTGGAAAAAATCGTTGAAGGACGCATAGAAAAATACTATTCCGAGGTATGTCTGTTGGAACAGGCTTATGTCCGGGATGCGGATAAGACGGTTAAAGATTTGTTAACCGAGACCATTGCCAAGGTCGGCGAAAATATCACCATTAAACGTTTTGCCCGTTTCCGTATCGGAGAATAAAATGGCAGAAACCGGTCCCGTGTATCAGCGTATCCTTTTAAAGCTTAGCGGCGAATCCCTCTCCGGTAAGGAAAAAGTGGGCATTGCACCGCAGGCCCTGGATTATTTTGCACAGGAAATCAAAAAGATCCATGATTTGGGCGTCGAAGTCGGTGTTGTGCTGGGCGGTGGAAATATATTTCGCGGATTGTCCAAACAGGCCGAACGTATGGATCGGGTAACGGCTGATCATATGGGCATGCTGGCTACGGTGATTAATTCCCTGGCTTTAAAAACGGCACTGGAGGTAGAAGATGTCCCCTGCCGGGTTATGACCGCCATGAGTATGAATGAAATTGCCGAACACTATGTGAGTCGGCAGGCCGACCGATTTTTGAAAGAAAAAAAAGTAGTGATCATGGGCGGCGGTACCGGAAACCCGTTTTTTACTACGGATACGGCCGCTGTCTTGCGGGCCGTGGAAACCAGGGCGGATGTGATTTTAAAAGGAACCCGGGTCGACGGTGTTTATAATGCCGATCCCGAGAAAGTGGAAGACGCCTTTAAGTTTGATACGGTCAGTTACCTGGAAGTTGTGAAGCGGGGGCTTAAAGTGATGGATGTGACCGCGATTACCATGGCCATGGATAATAATTTACCGATCATTGTCTTCAACTTCGGGAAAACCGATAATTTGATGAATATTGTATTGGGACAGCCGATAGGAACAAAAGTGCAGGGGTGAGCTATGGGAACAAAAGAAATTCGCTTGGATAGCAAAGAACGCATGAGCAAATCAGTGGATGCGTTTACGCACGAACTCGGTAAAATTCGCACCGGACGGGCTACACCTGCTTTGCTGGATTCGATTAAAGTTGATTATTACGGTCAACGCGTAGCGCTCAATCAGGCGGCAACGGTGACTGTACCGGAACCGCGTATGATTATGGTTCAACCCTGGGAAAAGAACATGCTGGCTGAAATAGAGCGTGAAATCCAAAAAGCGGACCTGGGGCTTAATCCCGGTAACGATGGACATGTCATTCGTGTTCCTATCCCGCAATTGAGTGAAGAACGACGCAAGGAACTGGTTAAACTGGTTCATAAATTTGCCGAAGAGGCACGTATCGCCATACGTAACATCCGTCGTGATGCCAATGATCACCTGAAGAAGATGGAAAAAAATCACGACATTTCCGAAGACGAATTAAGTATTGAATTGGATGAAATTCAAAAATTAACGGATGATTACATTAAGCAAATCGATGAAATCATGAGTAAAAAAGAAGCGGAAGTGATGGAAGTTTAGCCTTCAGGGCGAATTTTTGCAACCATGAATTATTCAATTTAAAGCCGGATTTTTCCGGCTTTTTTCGTATTTACAGGCTGGCAGAAGGCAGACAGAATTCGGGAATGACACTGTGCGGATAGCGCATTCCGGGAGAAGGGGTCAGGGGATGAGTTCCATGACTACGCCAACATCCCTGGATTCCCGCTTGTGCGGGAATGACATGGTTGGTATGGTACTATTATGTGTCATGCCTGC
The DNA here is from genome assembly GCA_026983775.1 of Calditrichia bacterium. GTDB lineage: Bacteria > Calditrichota > Calditrichia > Calditrichales > Calditrichaceae > JALSTK01. Next base: position 532 of record JALSTK010000008.1, on the reverse strand, counting down.
CTCGGGCACGGCCTGCCCGTCCTATGTCATGCCCGACCTGATCGGGCATCCAAGAGAAGCAGCGGGTGCGATTGATTGTGGTGTTTCAGCCAAAGGGATGAGTTGAACTCCCGCGGTAACTCACCCTGAATCCCTCTCTTGAAAAGAGAGGGACTTGTGGCTCTTTCCGGGAGAAGGGGTTAGGGGATGAGCTCCATGGCTTCACAAGCATTTCTGGATTCCCGATACAAACATTCGGGAATGACACTATGCTCTTGCTCATTCTAAAGAAGCAACCCTTTTGGTAAAGAATCGTTGTCATGCCTGCCCGGCTCTGTCGTGGCCTGCCTGCCTCGGGCACGGCCTGCCCGGCTTTGTCGTGGCCCGACCTGATCGGGCATCCAGGAAAAGCAGCGGGTGCGATTGACTGTGATGATTCCGCCAAAGGGGTGCGTTGAACTCCCGCGGTAACTCACCCTGAATCCCTCTCTTGAGAAGAGAGGGACTTGATTTCCCCTTCTCTTTCTAAGAGAAGGGGTTAGGGGATGAGTTC
>JALSTK010000007.1 GCA_026983775.1 Calditrichia bacterium | reverse complement strand
CCGCCGATCAGATGGGCGGTTACATCTTCCGGCTCCGGTTCGGGCGTGTTGTCCACATAGCGGCGGATGTTCAGATTGTAATCGTGTTTTTCGGCGATTTCCGTTTTATCCACCATGCGGGAATATTTGGGAATTTCCAGCTTATTTGTGAACACGTAGTCAATTTTCTCAATATCTTCGGGGCGAAGTTTGTTCTGATTTTTGCCTTCGGCATATTCGGCGTCGGCGTTGATAAACAGGATTTTGTCCTTCAGCGTATCCGCTTTGTTTTTATTCATTACCAATACACAGGCGGGAATGCCGGTGCCGTAAAACAACCCCGGCGGCAGGCTGATGATGGCTTCAATCACATCATCGTTGATAAAGATTTCGCGGATCAATTTTTCCTTTCCGCCGCGGAACAGCACGCCGTGGGGCATTATGGTGGCCATTTTACCGTACGGTTTCAGACTGGCCAGCATATGCTGCACAAACATCAGGTCGGCTTTTTTGCCGCTTTCGGGGCAGAACTCTTTAAAGCGGTTGGTAAATTTCATCGCCGCGCGGCTGTAATTTTGTGAAAAGGGCGGATTGGCCAGCACGCGGTCGAATTTTTTAATCGTGCCGTTTTCCAGATGCAGCGGGTCTTCCAGGGTGTCGCCGTTTTCAATGTTGAATTTGACGATATTGTGCAGAATCATATTCATCATAGAAATTGCCCAAACCGTGCCGTTGGAATCCTGTCCGTAGAGTGAAATATCGTCCGGGTTTTGTCCCTGCTCCTCAATGTATTGATGTGCCTGAATCAAAAAACCGCCGCTGCCGGAAGTTGGATCGTAAATTTCCATTCCGGCCTGCGGTTTGGTGAGCTGCACCAACAGTCTGACCACTTCGTTGGGCGTATAGAATTCACCGCCCTTTTTTCCGGCGCTGTCGGCAAAGAATTTAATCAGATACTCGTAAGCCGCGCCCAACAAATCGGGGAACTCGAAATTCTCATTAACCAAAACAAAGCGGGGATCGTTGAAATGATCCAGCAAGTCTTTCCATTTCTGGTCGGAAATGCGGCTCTTGCCTTCTTTTCCTTTACCCGCATTAAAATCGATATTCTCTTTAAGCACACCGGCCAGGGCATCGTTTTCATTTTCAATCGCGGCAAGGGCTTTGTTGAGCATTTCGCCGATGTTATGTTTCAGATGTTTCAGCGGCGGAACTTCGTTTCCGTTTTCATCCGTCCAGCTTTCGTTCCAGCGCGCCCGTTTGGGCACAAAAAACGTTTCGCCGTAGGATGTTTTATCTTCAAGAATTTCTTCGATGGCTTCTCTATCTAATCCCTGGCTTTGATAATACTTTCTAAGCTTTTCGCGCTTTTTATCGAATTCATCGGACATGCGTTTGATAAAAAGCATCCCGAAAATAAATTCCTTATATTCGGAAGCATCCATTTTCCCGCGCAAAATATCCGCGGCTCTGAAGAGAAAGGTCTCAAGTTGTTGTAAAGTTATTTTCTCTGCTCTCATTTATTTTCTCTTAATTGCTACTAACGGTCACAGCTATGAGGCGTTGGGCAGTTTTATGCTCCAATTTTTCAATATGCTATGTTCTTTGTTTATAATCACTTACTTCTATTTTAACCACTTATCGCCCAATGACTTATAGCTAATGTTAGCCGTCCGTGCTTTTTTCTTGCCAAACATCTGCGATTTCTTTCCAATTTACATTTCTTTGTATCTCATTACCCTCATCATCAATTCTACGCCATACATTCCAAAAATCTGGATCGTCTGATAATGGTCTTTTCTCTTTAGTTAAATCTCGAATTTTTACTAAGATTGGCAATTCAGATGCCCAACCTAATAGAATAGCTTGTTGGGAAGGTAATGAAGGTAATTCATTTAGTAAACCGCGAAAGTTATCGGGTAATAATTTGCCTACTAACTCCTGATCTCTATCATTACTAATTCTATGCAGGATAAAACTATTACATTGTGATAAAACTGTTTGCGATAATTCCGATGGCCTTTGAGATGATAAAACCAAACTCATTCCAAATTTGCGACCCTCTCTGGCTATTTTCTCAAAAACTTTTGTACAAATAGAAGAAGAGTTTCTGTCATTAATATCTGTATATCTGGTAATGAAAGAGTGTGCCTCTTCCATCACTAACACGGTAGGTAACGCTTTTTTGTGAATTTTTCTGTATCGCTGTAATGCTTCTAAAATTACCCTGGCAATGACAGATGTGATAATATGAATGATTTCTGACGGGACTAGAGAAAGGTCAATGATGGTTATTGATGTTTTGTCATCTTTTCCAAGATATTTCTCTAACCACTCGTCTAATTTTATTTTCTTTTTGTCACCAATTATTGTGTCCATTCTTGAGTTTGAAAGCATTGTTCGGATTCTTGTGATGAGAAATTCCAGATATTGTTCATTTCCAGTTTCCTGCGCCAATGCTTCCAAGTATTCAATGAAAACTTTTCCTTCAAAAGGAATGGGAATATCCTCGTTTTTAGGCAAAAGCTCTCTTTCCGAACCACCAAATGAAAGAAAAGTATTTTTTATATTATTTATTAATTTATCAATGTCATTAACTATAAAAATTGGAAAATCAAATCCGCGGCCATTGCTCCAGGAAATTTTATGTGTAGAAATTAAATTATCAAATTCTGAAATTAGTTGAGTAAGACTTTCATTTTCAATATTGAAATTTACTATAGATGTTCTCCATCTTTCGAGTTTGTCAATAAAATTTTTATTTACAGGGAATTGCCCGTTGTAGGGTTCGCCTCTATTGTTGCTTGATATTAAAGATTGAAGAATAATACCAAGAAATTTTTTTACTCTTACATTGGAGTCATCTTCTATATCAAACTCCTCATTTCGCATAGCTCTCAAAGCTCGTTTTAGTAATGGCAATTGTGCTTTTGAACTTGCCTCGGTGAATGCACCAAATTCCGCACTGTTCCAAAGCCATAAAGGAACATCCAAATTATCATTCCCGTCATCAACAACTTTTAAGACTTTTGCGTTCTCAAAAACTTTTGAATACTCACCGTTAGGATCAAGGATAACAAAACGGGCATTTACTTCGTTGCTTTTATCTCTTAATTCTTGTTTTGCCGCTTCTAAAGACCATTGAATTAAGCCGGCAACAGTACAAGACTTTCCACTTCCGGTATTACCTAAAACAGCCAGATGTCTGCCAAACAACCTGTCCGGATCTATTTTAACTTCGGCGTTTGCGGCAAGTGGGCTGTTACCGATATAAACTCGTCTGTTTTTACCCGATTCAATAATAGATTTAAGTTGCTCGTCCGTAGGTAACAATACCGCTGTTCCTACACTAGGAAAAGATTGAACCCCTCTTTGAAAAACAAAACTTTGCTTTTCTTTTGTTTTCAATATACCCAACGGTACTATTTTCATTTTTCTAATTGGGTAAGGCAAATCAACAAGTCCGTAATCTTGATAGCCTTTTCTTTTTGGAAAAGGTGAACGTTCAATAGCAATCCATACAATTTGACAAACGATGTAACCTGAGTCGTTTGGCAAAAGCACATAACCGTTTATTCTTGGGAATGCTCGTGGAACACCTGCATTTGCTGAAATACCGTCTGGTGCTTCAATATCTAATTGAACTTTAATTTCGTTTGGGGCAGTGTATTCTACCACTCCAATTCTTAATTCAGATTGATTTTCAATGGGTGTTCTAGTCATCATTCTCTTCTTGATTTGAATTTCCCGATTCTTTTTCTGATTTAGCAATGCCTCTGGCCTTTAAAAGATCGGCCATTTTATAAGTTGTTCTGTCAATGGCAGGTTTGGGCAAATAGTTGTCAACAAGCGTTTTTATATCACCAAAATGTTTGCCAATTAGTAATGTTATTTGGACAGGTCTTTTAGCTTTTTTATAGAATTTTTCAATCCTCTCACCAGTATTACTTCTGGATATGATTACCAAATGAGTAGAAGGAATGGTTAACATATCTAAAAGAACTCTGTTGATATGATCATCACCAAAACCATAACCATAGACAACAACCGTAGAATTTGGTCTTATGATAGTACTTGCAAAATCTCGAAACAATTCAACATACGGATATTCAGCAGTTTCCCTGTCCTTTGAAGAGTTTGGGTATATTATTAATTCATTTCCGGAAGGTTTATAAACGTCAATATTTTCTGCTCCATAAGGTAAAGCAAATCTTCTAACTACACCGTCTTGTTCACTCCAATCAATTGAGCCGTGTAACTTGGTGAAATTTACAACTCCTTCTAGATACCTTGGCTCACCACGGATCCCAGGCGGATTATAATGTAGGTCAATATTTAATCTTGATGCACGAAATATAGGTGATATAATGCCAACAAAACGATCAATTAAATGTAGACCTGCGAGTTCGCTTCCAAATTCTAATATACGGTCGTAATTGGTAGTAAATAAATTTAAACGTTCTCTAGTGGCACTTCTGCTGGCAAAACTCAATAAAAAATTCATTAAATATTCGGCAGGCTCCGTTTTATCCGATGTGACAATATTCTTTTCAGAGGCAAGTATATTGTTTGCAAAGTTTTTTATGCCTTCAAGTAGTTCCTGTTTTAAGATCTCAATATTACCTGAAAGTGTTCCATCTTCTATAGTAGTTAAGTAAATTTCCATCCCTCTTATAAGTTCGGTAACGGTTCTTATTTGATCTTCTATATTTGGCTCGCCTCTTCCTGATTTTTCAGAACTTTCTTTTGCTTTTTTTTCAATTTGTTCATTAAAAACAGAAAATTCAATTTTATCCATGCCGACACCTGGGTTGCTAGTTGCCAGATGATGAATAGCTGATGAAATGCCCGAACCAGTTAATAAAGAAAGGTGCTCACTTTGAAACAAAGCTGTTAGCCAAGGTTCAATTGTTTCACGTAACTTTCCTTCATCTGGTTCTGTTACAACAGATGGCTCTTTGTAATCTCTTAATTTAATAATATTGTCATCAGTCCAATTTTCTTCAGTAATTTTTTTTATTTCCATAATTTCTCTCTATAAAATTCTTTGCATGACGGCTAACGGTTTTGAATATGCTGCGTGCCGCATATTCAAACGATTATTTTTCAGGTTACGACAATGTTTATCTTGTAAATGATTAGGTCTTTAGCTCCGCAAATGTAATAGGCGAAGTATTAACACAGGCCGTAATTAGATTGTAAAAAATGTTTTGCTTAAAAAAGCGTCTATTAAACTTATAACAGAATTCGCTTAAATAGCGTTTCAAATAATGTGAACTTACACCATGATGAATACCACGCAAGATACCTTTTGCATTGCCAATAAGAATATGTACCCATGGCAAATAATTGAGCGTCTCTTTGGGATTATAAATTCTCATCGCATTATGTTCATAACCATTTTCAGTAAGCCATTTATAAGAACTAAATTTATCCGTCTCTATTTTAGTGTTACCAGCAAGAATATTATTTTTGACAAATTCTTTTATCGTTTCTTTTTTTACGTTTTCAACAACTTCCATTTTCACAAAAGTTGGGTATATCTTTTTATCTTTCGTTTCTTTTTTCCCAACAGCTATTATAACCGGACTTTTCGAGCCCGCTCCGCGTCCACGCTTACCACTTACATTCTTGCTGCCAAAATAAGATTCGTCCATTTCTATAATTCCGTCAAGTTGATAAAGCAAATCCCGCTTATTCATAGCTTCAAAAATCTTATGAGCAATCGTCCATACAGTTCGGTAACTTTTAATGTTAAGCATCCTTTGGAGATAGCTGATAGAAACACCTGTCTTGTTGGTAGTTATCAAATATATCATCCAAAACCATTTACGCAATGGCGTCCGTGTTTTATGAAAAATTGTTCCAGCTGTTACAGATACTTGATAGCCGCAACTTTTACACTGGTACAGTTTGCGTGTAGAATGATAAGAATAGCTTGTATTTCCACATTTTGGGCATTGAAATCCACTTGGCCATCGTTTTTTAACAAGATAGTTATAGCAACGCAAATCTGTAGAAAATTTGCGTTGAAATTCAAAAAAGTTCAGCTGATTAGACATTTCAACTCTCCCGTTTTATCAATCAAAACAATCGTACACCCAAATTTAACAAAAGAGAATTGTTATGTCAATGTTCTTTATGGTCTTAAACCAATTTTTACGGATTTAAATGCTTAATCATTATCTTGTATATTAACTTTCATATTTACAACTAATTGCGGCATGCAGTATATTTTTTGTTGTAGCACGTTTCAGTTTAATATATCTTCTGTTAAGATAATTCTTCTTATACTCCTTTTATCGTCAAAAGGAACAACTATTTCTTCTGAATCTTCTCTTTCCTCAATAAAATCTAATTCAGGTTGTTTAGTTGTGTTTAATAAATCAACATATGTACCATAATCCAATGAATATATATTATATCTAATTCCGGGATTATCTTTATCAGAATAACCTCTTTTAACTAAATGAATTACACGGGCATCGAATAATTTTTGAATAACAGGATGTCTTTCTAATTCTCTTGAAACAAGGAAAGAACGGGCTTTTCTTTTTCCAATTACTTCGTCAATAATTAATCTAAGTTTTGTGTGTAGGAAATCATCCAAATTTTTTGACTTATCATTCTCAAACCATTGTCGACCTGCTTCAATAACAGTTTTTTTGTCAATTTTATTAAGTCCTTTTCGTTGAGCATCGAAAAAAGCTAAATTAAAAATATTGATAAAATCTCTAATCACTCCTTCTGAAGCACGAACCAATTCAGTAAATGCTGGATTTCCAGAAAAAATATTTTGAAGAAACGGATTAGAAGATTTAATATTATATTTCTCAAGATAGCCAATAGGTAGTTCTGACAATATATGTTTGTATAAAATTTCAAGAAATGTTTTTACGATTTTATTTGGATTTCTATCATAAACATAATACTCATCAATATCAAGATTCGTACTAATGTCACTACCAAGTTCAAATCCAATATAATTATGTTTTTCTCTTGGTATTGTAAAATTTGTTCTGTATTCTAACGCTCCTATCTTTATTGTAACTTCGGGAATTGTGATAAAGGATTTCTTAAAAAACTCTGCTAAAAATGGTTGGATATCAAAAGGAATTGCAGACCACTCGTCAATAACAATCAATAATTCAGTGTCAGCAAATTCAAGAACTTTTCTTAAATGATAATGTAAATCAGGGAAAATTATTTTTTCATATTCTTCTGTATTAAATTCAATAACCTTTTCTTTTTCTTTATTTAATTCGTCTTTTGTCTCAATATTAAATCCTGCTGAATCGAGATTGATATTAACTCCAAATCCGTTAGCAATACGTTCTCCTGTTTTTTTCTTATCAATAACTTTTTTAGATTTTTGAATTTCTTCAATTGAACTTCTTGATAAATCGGTCAATGAATTTAACGCTTGTTCCGAAGTGTCATTTGGTTCGTAGGCAATATGAGTTAAAAGCACATCATAGATTTCATTCAATACATCGATGAAAAGTGAAGAACATCTGTGTGAAATAGATAAAGTAGTATCTGAGAATTGTGGTGAGCTTCCTAAAAATCGACAATCAATGTAGCAAACAGTTTTCTTTTTATCCTCTAAATAGTAGTTCTCATATATTTTTAGAATATGAGTTTTACCTGTACCTCTTCTGCCATATAACACTTGATTATTATTGTTTAATAATTGAGGTAGGATTCCTATTTCAACGTATGAATTTACAATTTTATTAATGTCTCGTTGTCTCTCTGCTCTTTGGGAGATACTTGAAACAGCTTGAATAATTTTAATGTCTTTTATCATTTAATACTCATATTTTAAATGTGCTACAACGGTTTGGCTATGCGTAGTGCGGGTTTTCTAAACACCACACTTTCAATTTACTATTAATTTTATTTGTCGCTATAATGTTCATGTTTAGTACTTTGCCCGCATTACGTATAGCCTTTGTTGTGTGCCTGTGCTTTTTATTTCGCCCATTTCCTTATTGCATTTACAATACTTTCTGTATTCCAACCTACAATTTCTTTTGCTCTTGAACTAACAACTGTTGATATTCTTTGTTGTCCCCGTGGAATCACCCCAACTATAGGTATATCATTATAAATTGCAGTATCCAATTCCCATTCCATCCAGTCGCTATAAGAAGCATAAACACCAGCTATACCCAATACGACATCGGAATTTTTAATCTTTTCTCTTAATCTTCGTTTAATATATTCAGCATTTTCCGAATTTATTGGTTCATCAGGGGTTGCTTCCTCAAATTCAACATTAAAATACCCTCTTTTTTTAAGTAAATCTCTTAAATTCTTTAAATCCCCAATGTACTGCCAAGAATGACTAATAAAAACATTGTAAGTCCGTGCCATAATTTAATCCTCCATTTTTTTAAGTGTTAAAATTTGTTGTTTTGACTGTTCATACGTTTCTTTCTCCCAATCAGCTTCTAAATGAGAGTAAAATTTATGCTCAAATTGATTATAATCTTGGTCTAATGCAAGTAAGCAAATTGAGTATGTCGCATAAATCCATTTAATATCATTTCTTTGTTCATAATTATCTCGTTCAAATATTTCATCAATTATTTGAATAATTTTTTCTCTTGTTTTCTTTGCCTCTATTCTATAGTAAATCCTTTCTTCATCGTTTGTTTCTTCATTTGCCTTAAAATCTAAGCATAAAGCATAATTTTCACCAGTATAATAATCGTTGTTTATTTGAAATCCTTTTCTGTAAAATTCAATAGCTCTATTTAAATTTTCAATATCGTTAGTCAACAACCATAATCTTTTATATATTGCTCCTGTTATTCCTAATGTTTCAGGATCATTTGTATTACTTGGGTCAAGCCCTTCAATTATTCTTAAAGCATCTTGTAAAGCAGTTTGCTCTGATGGCTTTTTACTTTTATATGTAGCTAAAGCTAATTGTTGAATAAAGTAAGGTTCATTATCAGCTTTTTGTAAAGCTTTTTCCCATAGTTTTTTTGCTTCAATGAAATTATCGGATTTCATTTCTTTTGAAGCTTGTTCTACTATAGCAAAAATATGTTTTTCCTTATTAGCAAGTTCTTTAATAATTGCACTATACTCATCTTCCGGTAGACTATAAGGTTTGATTGAAGATATAAATTGGAAAAAAGGGCTATCAGTTTCAGATTTATTAATAATACTTTCAATTAATAATTTTAATTCTTTAACACATCTTTGAGCTTCAGTGGCTCCAATATCATCTCCCATGTGTTCATATTGAAATATCTTAATATGGCTTAAGTCAAAAGGGATTGTATCGTGTTTTTCTTTTAAGATAATAGTTGAATATGGTCTTGCAGCATGCCTAACCCCCAATTCATAAATAGCGTTAGGATTAAAAGTTGTAATATCAGCTATAACTAAATCAGCTTGGATTAATAGTGCATACATGTTCCTGTCAATTAATCCAGATTCTTGTATTTCATCACCTCTAATACATTCTAATCCGGCTTTTTCCACGGCAGGCTTTATTATATTCAGATATGTTTTATCAAGATCATAAGTTTTACCTGAATATATATCGGTTTTTTTCCCATATCCCATTATTACAAAACATATTTTTTTCATGATCTAAATCCTCTTTTTATTAAGCATGGCACACAACGTCTGTATATATTTAATGTATATATACCTCCGATTTGGCGGTGTATATGTAATTGCATATATTTTTCTTTTATCCTCAAGCCATAACCTTTCTAATCAAATAAATCATCCATTGGATTTTTAATTTTATCAATCGCTTTTTTTGAAACCTGTCTATAGCTCGGTCGCTGTAGAATTTTCGCGGCCCGGTAATTCTTGAATATATCGCAAATCCGTCCCCTGATATAACTGTTTATTTCCGCCGTCGTTATCTCGTTCAAATCCTTTGGGGAAAAACAGGCACAAAAATCTGCGAAATAGCTACCATACATTTTAATGGTATTTACGCTATACCTCTTCTGAATTAAAAGATATTTATATCTTTCAATTATTCCGTTCATTAAGAGCTTCTTCTTTTATTATATAACAGCCATATAAAGGAATTGCCTTCAGAAGGAATAAACTATTCTTCCTAATCGGTTATGATGAAAATTAGCCATTCGGGTAGGTAAAAACAAAAAATTATTGAAAACTTTACGATGCATTTCGTTAATCCTCCCCCCCTGACCGAACCGGTAGCGGAATTTATTTGTGTTTTTACCCGTATTCTTTGTATGTTTACCGGATGGGTATCAATGGGGGAGACGATGCGTAAAAAAATAAAATACTGGCGGGATGATTCCTTCCTTTCCCAAAACGGCACGATTCTCAAATACGACAAACTGGAACACGGAATCCTCGGGCTCATCGGCATGCTGGCCACCCTGATCTGGGTTAAACCCGCCGGGATTCAACAAGTCGTTCTGATCTGGCTGGTCTGGAACGGCATCGGCCTGGCCTGGGAATTGTTTCAGACCTATGCTTTAAAACAGGTGGTGGAAATCAAGGACATGGCCGCCAATAATGCCGGTTTTATTCTCTCCGCCTTGCTGTATCTGCTCTATTAGCAAAAGTGGGCGGCATAAAATTAACGGCCGGTTTTCCAGGCTTAACAAAGAGTCCCTACCTATTCCACAGGAAACGGCTTAAAAATTTGCACACAGACCGGGGCGGAAACGGTGTTCACCGAAGAAAGCCTGTCCAACAAACCGCTGCGGGCGTCGCGCCGAAATGTAACTATATTCCGGCTCTTCTGGTTGGCCACCATTAGATATCGGCCGTCTTTGCTTAAAACAAAATTCCGCGGCCAGGAACCGTACACAGGGATTGTGGAAAGGAATTTCAGATTCCCGCTCTTTTTATCTACCGAAAAGAGGGCGATGCTTTCATGACCGCGATTGGATACGTATAAGAACCGCTCGTCCGGACTGAGATGAATATCCGCCGGATAATTGACCCCTTTGAAATCGGCGGGAAGAGTCCCTATCGTTTGGAACTTGTACAACAACCTTCGGCTCCGATCCAAATGATAGGCTTCCACCGTGTTGTTCAATTCATCGGCGACATAAACTCTTTGTCCATCGGCTGAAAAGACCAGATGTCTCGGCCCGGCCCCGGCAGCGCATTGCACCGATTGTCTTCCCGATTCCCGCAACCGTCCGTCGGCGGAGTTAAAAGGGAATACGGTCAATCGATCCGTCCCCAAATCGGCTACAATAGCCAATTTATTTTGAGGATCAAGATTGATGGAATGCACATGCGAAGCATTCTGACGATCTTTCACCGGCCCGGAACCTGAAAAATGAAGAATAGAAACCGGCCGGCCCAATCCCCCGTTTTTCATCACCTGTAAAGAAAGCGCCGTACCGTCCAGATAATTGTTGATAAGTACGAAACGGTTGTCCTTCGATAGGGTCAGATAGCAGGGCGCTCTGCCCAGCGAGGATACCCGATTAATAAAAGTCAAATACCCGTTATGCGGATTTACGGCAAAGGCGGAAACCGTACCGGTAGGCTGTCCAGCGGATTGCTGCACTTCATTAACGGCATAAAGATATGTATGATCCGATGAAAAACGCAGGAAGGAAGGATTTTGAATGCCGGCTACGGTTGTAACAAATTCTAACGCCCCGCTTCGACCGTTCAAGCGATAGATTTCGATACCCTGCGTATCGGCCTCCGTATAGGTGCCGACAAAAATCAGCATTTCGTTTTTTCCCTTTCTTTCCCGGGAACATGCCCAAAATAGTGCCGTTTGCAACAGAAGTATACTAATAATAACAAAGATTTTCATCATCCGGCCTTTTCAGGATCACAAAGTTCTGCCAAATCCCCCTTTTCTCAGCACTGCGAGCAAACATTTTAAAGCGGAAATCGCATAAAAACAAATCCATATGAATTCTATTTTTTGAGCAGGTCCACAATCAGGCGGGTTAACTCGTCGGCCCGACCGGTTTTGAAGATATGCTGGGCATGGGCAGTGCCTTTAATCCAATAGATTTTTTTAGGTTGCGGAGCCCGTTCATATTGGTTTTGAACGGAAGCGGCCAGACCCTCTTCTTTACTGGCGATATAGAAAATCCGCCGGGCATGAATTTGTTGAGGATTCTTAATCGGAACCGGCGAGAGTAAAATCAGTCGATCGATTTGACCGGGTCCGGCCTGAACCGCGGCCCGGGCAGCGGCCCCGCCACCCATGGAAGCCCCCAGTACCGAAACGGTGTCATATCCGAGGCTGTGTAAATAAGTGATGGCGCCTGTGATGTCTTGTTCCAGGGCGTATGTTTTTGAACCCGGCTTTGACGCGCCATAGCCACGGAAATCGATCGCTAATACGGTAATAGCGGAGTGCACCAATTTTTTGGCCAAAGGCGCCCAGCTTTCTTTATTGAAAACGGCTCCATGGGCCAGAACTACTGCCCTCTTCCCTGCGGGATAAAGGTCAGCCGTAATTTTGCCGCTGTCTTCCGTATAAAATACAACGGATTCAGGCTGTTGTCCAAAGAGCAGGGTTTGGAAAAACAGCAGGGATATAAGGACGAATCGTTCTATTTTATTACCCCTTTTTTCTTTTTTTTGATGCATTTCAAAGCTTAAGAACGTAAAATACAGCAATGAAATTCCAAAGCCGAAATTCTTTTCAACCAATTTTCGTTTACAACTCGGAAGGAGATACGCGTATGTTCAGCACAGGACAATTAGCCGCTCAGGCCGGAGTTAACGTGGAGACCATCCGCTTTTATGAGCGAAAGGGTTTGTTACCTTCCCCCCAGCGTACACCCGGCGGCTTTCGTCAATATTCCCAAAATGATTTAAAGCGTCTCCGATTCATTATAACGGCCAAACGGCACGGTTTCACCCTGCACGAGGTGCGGGAACTGCTGGAATTACGGGTTTCCCCGACTTCCACCTGCGCCCAGGTTCGGCAAAAGGCCCGGGAGAAAATCAAGATCATCGACGAAAAGCTTGGCGAACTTCAACGCATGAGAAAGGCCCTGAAAGTACTTTCCGCCAGTTGTCATGGCGATGATCCGGCAGGAGAATGCCCCATTCTGGAGGCTTTTGAAGCGCAGGACTGATTGCCCCTTCTTAATTCATGCCGACTCTTTTTCGGTTTTGCATGTAGTAAGACCGAAAGGTAAATAGAGCGGGCACCAGCTTACCGCTGCCGTAAAAAAGGGAATAATCGCGAGGGTTCCCCACCAGCTCTTGTAATAAATACCCAGAGCTGCTATAATCAGCCCTAAAATAATACGAAAAATCTTGTCGCCGCTCCCTACATTGTGTTTCATCTTAAAATCCCTCCGAATAGTAAAGTTTTGTAGTAACAAAAGAGAACCTAAATCGATTTTCGGAAAAAGTATGTAACATTGTTACGCACCCTAAAAATTTTTCATCCATCGTTTTAATTCATTCAGATCTACAATCGAAATAGCCCCACGGGACAGAGTGATCAGACCGCGCATTTCCAAATCCTTTAGAATCCGGCTGATCACTTCTCTTGCCGTTCCCAATTCCGAAGCGATCTTCTGATGGGTAGTGATCAGGGTACTTTGTCCTTCACTCGCTTTTTTTACGAGGAAGGCCATCAAGCGGGCATCCATTCTTTTAAAGGCAATCTCTTCCACGGTAGCAATAATATTCCCTAACCGTCCGGCAAGAAGCCCGCAAATAAAATTTTGCCATTCCTCGTATTGCCGCACCCACCTGCGCACGACCGATGCTGAAATCAATAAGGCCTGTCCGTCTTCCTCCACACGGGCAATGGCCGGGAATGTCCCTTTATTCAATATACAGGAAGCGGTTAGAATACATCCTTCCCCTTTTCCGAAACGATATAAGGTGATTTCATTTCCGTTCTCTCCGATTTTAAACACGCGCACCCGCCCCGACAGGGCAATGGCCATACCCTGGCAGCGATCGCCTTCCCAGAAGATGGTATCACCCGCCTCTATCCGAATACGGGTTGTCTGCGCTTTTATTTCCTCCAGCAAGCGATCTTCGGCCTCATATAAAAAAGGCAGGGCCTCGAAGATATCCTCATCTATTTTTGCCAGCATACATCTTTCCTCGTTCAGTTATTTGTAGAAAGTTTACAATGATTCCTCTTAAATCATACATAGCCTTGCCCTTGCAGAAAATATACGGCTTTTTCGAAGAAAAATTCACTTAAAAATATTTTTCTACGGATTTACAGTTCTACCGCCGTACGGCATAATCCTTTTGCTTATAAAGAAAACCTGAGGTATAGAGTAAAATATGAAAAATATGGGTCTATGTCATTTTGTGGAGATAGGATTCCGCCGGATAACCGGATACCTTTTTCCAAATATCCTCGTTTTTTAATGAAGCAATCGTTTTAACCGGCTTGGATAGTCCCACGATATTTCCGTTCATGTGATGTTTTAACTTCCCCTCTCTTAGTAAGAGAGGGGAAAGAGAGGTGAGTTGTTTTTTCGTCAATTCAACTCGAATCGGGTGTATTTACACCCGAGATGTGTCTATCATAAATAAATTGGCTCTACCGGGATTCTTGCGGTTAAACGCCGCATCCTTAAATCATCACGAAGTGATGCAATAATGAGTAGCCACACCCGTCAGCCGCCGGGCAGGAGTAAAGCCTGTGGGCAAGATGCAACCGAATAGGGTTACCGCAAAGCGGTAAAATAAACCAGGCATTTCAATGTATAGGGCCTCCTATTTCGTTAGAATGCTCTGTGTTCCACATTCGACGCCTTCAGCGTCGCGCTCTCTTTTTCTACTTTACCACAGGCGAAGCCTGTGGCTACTCATATTAGTATCCTTCGGATACTATTGTTTTTAAATACAAAATGAACGAAACCATAAAAAATTGTTTCATTCCTTTTATCCGTCTTCAGTTAATATACGGCTTCACAAGAAACCCGGTAGAGCCAAGTAAGGATTTATTTACAGTCCATGATTTCCGCATATTTTTCATTCGCATAGACTTAAATGAAAAGAATATCTGCTGCAGATCCTAATTCTTCTTTTATGTAGATTTGTAAATCCCACTATCTTGCCATTAAACATGGATAACCCATACAGATCGACATAGAACCAAAAATATTCCTTTCAGCGGGATCATTGTACCATGGTACGGGGCGTTATACTATTTAAACAGGCACAGATCCACTTAAATAAGGAGTAAAATGATGAAATTTAAAAAATATAACGCGCAAACAAAGACCAAACGGGGTTTAAGCGCGGCTATCCTGGCAGCGATTGCCGCCTCTGTTTGCTGTGTAGGTCCGCTGGTGCTGCTGGCCCTGGGTGTGGGAGGCGCCTGGGTGGGAAGCTTAACCGCTCTGGAACCGTTCCGTCCCTATTTTATGGCGATCACCTTTCTGCTCCTCGGTTACGCTTTTTACCGCATCTATCGTAAACCGAAGGCCGAAGAATGTGAACCGGGAAGTTACTGTGCCAATCCCAAATCGGATAAAATCAATAAAATCTCCTTATGGACGGTTACCCTTCTTATCCTTATTCTGTTTTCTGTTCCCTATGTTGCAGGAGTCTCTGTTACAAACCGGAATAGCAGTACACAATCAGCTATATTCTCTGCTAAAGACATCGCCCGGGTTACGCTCGATGTACCGGGGATGAATTGCCCGGCCTGTCCTTTTACCGTGCAGAAATCGTTGAAAAATTTAAAAGGCGTGCTTCAGGCCGAAGCCAGTCTGGAACAAAAAAAGGCGGTGGTGCTCTTTGATCCTACCAAAGTTTCCATTGAAGAAATGATTCGGGCCACTACCAACGCCGGCTACCCTTCAACCGTCTTAGAAGAGAAATGAGGATATAATGAAAATTAAAACCGTTCAGCTCGAAATAACAGGCATGACCTGCGACCATTGTGCTCGCAGCGTAGAGAAGGCCCTGACTGCAGACGGGATTCTTAAAAAAGAGGTCAGCTACCCCCGCGCCCGGGGGCGGGTAACTTTCGATCCGGCACGAATCGATGTAACGGAAATCGAACAATTGGTGAACCATACCGGTCACTATCATGCCACCGGTATCACGGAATATCGTGAAAAAGAAGATGAAGCGGGAAGTAAACATTTGGTCATTATCGGTGGCGGCTCGGCAGCTTTTGCCGCCACCACCGAAGCCGTTTCCATGGGGGCCCGGGTAACCATGATCAACGACGGACTGCCCATCGGCGGTACTTGTGTGAATGTGGGCTGCGTACCCTCCAAGAATCTGATCCGGGCTGCAGAAACATTACACAAAGCCAATCATAATCCGTTTAAGGGCATCCATACCCGGGGCCGGTTGGAAGATTTTAAAACAGTCATCGAAGAGAAGCGACAACTGGTTAACCAACTCCGCACTGAAAAATATATCGATGTAGTCAAAGACCTGCCCGGTTTTCGGTTGATTGAAGGTCGTGCCCGGTTTATCTCCTCCACTCAGGTACGAGTAAATGATGAGATTCTACAAGGAGATGCTTTTTTAATAGCCACCGGCGCGCGACCGGCTCTTCCCGATATTCCCGGTCTGAACGAGGTGGATTATCTTACCAGTGAATCCGCTTTCGAACTGGAAGAACTACCGGAATCGCTTCTGATAATAGGCGGACGGTATATAGCCCTGGAGCTGGCCCAGATGTTCTCCAGACTGGGCACAAAAGTAACCTTGTTACAGCGTTCGGATCGTATTTTGCCGGATCAAAGCCCGGATCTGACAGATGCTCTATCCTCTTATTTGGAAACAGAAGGAATGAACATTGTAACCGGCAATAATTTTCAAAATATCAATCAATCCGGAAAACTGGTTACCGTGGAAACTTTGGTTAACAACCGCAAGCAAACATTCAGGGCGGAAAAAATTTTAATTGCCACAGGGCGAAAAGCCAATTCAAATAACCTGGGACTGGAAACGGCTGAGGTTAAACGGGATGAGCGTGGTTTCATTCAGGTGGATGACTATTTACAGACATCCGCATCTCAAATCTATGCAGCGGGGGATGTCCTCGGTGCAAATATGTTTGTGTACACCGCTGCTTACGAAGGAAAATTGGCAGCAATCAACAGCCTGTCGGGAACAGATGAAAAACGTGATTACACGGCTCTACCCTGGGTGATCTTCACCGACCCCCAGGTGGCCGGTGTCGGTTTGGATGAAGATCAGGCCCGGGCGAATGGTATTAAAGCGGAAACATCCGTACTGCCTTTGAACTATGTACCCCGCTCCCTGGCAGCAAAAGATACGCGTGGTTTCATTAAACTTATCCGCAATATACAGACCGATAAACTGATCGGAGCTCGTATTCTGGCACCCGAAGGGAGCGAATTATTAATGGAAGCGGCCATGGCGATCAAATTCGGCATCACTGTGGAGCAGATTAAGAATATGTTCCACGCCTATCTCACCTTAGGAGAAGGGATCAAATTAGCCGCCATCGCCTTTCATAAAAACGTGGCGGAATTGAGCTGTTGTGCCACCTGAGGAAGGTAAGGCCCAAAAATACCGGGTATAAAGAAGCCTACCAATCAGGCAGAGATGTCCGCCCTGTTCTTTCAGGGACTTAATCCCGTGTGGCATTCGGTACACAAACTTTCTTTCCAGGCTTCATCGATATCCACCGGGTGTTTGAATTCCAGAGTTTGCCCGAATGTGGCCAGTTCCATATTCCCTTCGGGACCCTGGGCGTTAATCAAATGGCAAGTCGTACATTTACGTGGAATCACCTGCCCCTGCTCACTAACATGATTTCCATTATGACAGCGAAAACAACCGTTAAATTCGATATGACCGATATTATTGGGATATGCGTCCCAACGTACTTTCATTTGCGGAAAGATATTTTCCCGAAAAGCGCTTTGCAGCCCCCGGATGGCTTTTTGGATCAGAAGAGGTTTTTGTTGTGAGATCTGCGGATAATTTTCCTCATAAAAAGAGCGAATCCCACCGGCAATGGCCTGCATGGCACTATCGTTCGTGCTATAATCCGGTTCACACAGCTGCATGGCCAACGATTTTATTTCCGGCAAAGATTTGGGGATGCTGTCTGTAATGAGCCGGCTGTTCACAAAAAAAGATGGCGGACGATAGTCGTGTGAGGGTCGGTTATGGCAGTCCATACAATCCATGACCCGCTTTTCGCCCTTTGCAATCAAAGCGCTATCCGGGGGATTTTCTTCATCCGTGAAGGTCGACTGTTGCCCTGTTTTTAAATTCGTATAACGCACCCAGGGCAATACCTGCCGGGCGCTATCCGATGCAATGTATTCCACCCGCACATCCGGATTGATATGCCAGTGAATGCCTTCACTCAGCCCGAGAGAGGAATGACGGGCGCCAAGTTTCAGGGTCAAATCTATATTCCATTGTGTGTTTTGCTTATCCGCCAGAAAATGGATTTCATTTTTTTGGTTATAGGTATAAAATTTTTGCGGCCAGTGGCAACGTTCACAGGTTTCGCGGGCGGGACGTAAATTTTTCACCGGTGTCGGAATCGGTTCAGGGTATTTATGAAAGATTACGGAGTAAACCTGATACAATCCCGACAGTTTGGAACGTACATACCAGTTCGCCCCGCTGCCCACATGACATTCCACACAGGCTACCCGGGCATGGGCCGAATGCTGATAGGCCGTATATTCGGGATTCATAACAGAGTGACACAACTGCCCGCAGAATTGCACGGACTCGGTAAAATGAAAGGTCTCGTAGCTTCCGATAGCGGACATGAAAATAAATATCAGGGTACCCGTAATAAAAATAAAGAATGCGTTACGGTGCGCCGTGATATTCAGGTTGACGCTGGGCCACTGCTCGGCTTTAGTTAGACTCCGGCTATGTTTACGGATCATGCCGATAGGAATAATAACCAGACCGAATATTAAAATTCCCGGTAAAAGAATATAACTGATCAGTCCTAAATAGGAGCCGCCTCCTTTCGAGGCATTGCTTAGAATCCAGAGAAATACAATCAGTAGCAGGGAAATAATAGAAATGGTCACTCCTGCAATGGAGAGCCAATTTTTTGCTGATCGTGGTAATCTTATCCGCATAATACTTTCCGTTAATCTGTTGATCGATTTATATATTTTCCAACTGTTTTTTCTGTCACCTCATTCATAATCTCATTTGTCACTATTCCATCCGGATATCAGCACGTTGTTCTTTAGAAGCGGACTTGAGACGAAACTGTGAATAGAATAGCGATAGGACTAATAACACCATACCCAGCATGATAAATGAAAGGATTCGGTAGGCCGGCTCTAACCGGAATAAATCGGATGTTAAGACATAAGCAACCGTTAATAATAGATTTAATAGAGCCATCCATCGATACTTTTTATTCCGTTTCTAAAGCATTTCGAATAGATAAAATCTACCCCGACTTTTATTTGAAAATTATATACATCCTTACCGGTCGGATCGGCCATCTATCAATGGATATTTTCTTTATTACTTATGAGTTCAGTCTAAAGACCACGAATTTCACCACGCCGAAGGCGGGCAAGCCACGACAGTGCCGGGCAGGCGAAGGGACATGAATATCTTCAATGTAACTCATCCTTAAAAACAATCGGTCCTTCGGTGAAAATCGGCGGCAATGGCTTTTTGGAGTAAACTCACTTATTGAAATTTATCTTTCCTCCGGCTTGATCATCCCCATAAGAATCAACCGTTCAGCTTACAATAACCGATATAATTGGATACTCGACATGATTCACTGCCCGGAGTTGCTTTGGCGACGGCTTCCCCCCGGCTCGTATGTACTTTAAAAAATCCGGATCGCCTTTCAATTAAATAGAAATAAGGCTGCCCTATCTGCTGAAGGCAGCCTTATTAAGTATTTGTTTTCAGGTCTATTTTACCAGAATTAATTTTCTGGAAGCGGAATAGGTATTGCTACGCATCTGAACGATGTAGATACCGCCGGCCAAATTTTCAGCATTAAAGGTGACTTCATAATTTCCGGCAGCCTTTTCTTCGTTCACCAGAGTCTGAACCTTTTTACCGGTCAGATCATAAACAGTTAAAATAATCCGCCCCTTACTCTGAACCGAATATGGAATTCGTGTCGTCGGATTAAACGGATTCGGATAATTCTGTCCCAGAGCATACCGAGCGGGTAAATTCTGATGAGCGGCACTGATACCCACCGTTTTATGCATATCCTTTGCCGCAGCCAATGCGGCCGTTGCCGTCATATTGGGGATCGTATCCGTTGCAGAACTGTTATGGCAACCCAGACAGGCAAATTGTACATTCAAAGCCACACCATAATTCGGGTCGACACGGACATTCTTTCCATCAGCCGTAAACAAGGATAAGGTATCCTCTACTTCTATCTTAAAAATATGGGAACGTATATCACCCTGGTATCCACTCTCCCCCTGTGTCGCGCCGGATTTGGCCGCATAAGGCATATGGCAATTTTCACAATCTTTAGGGCCCTCATGATTGATATTGGCCGATTTGTCCGTATGGCAAGTAGCGCATTCCAATTTGATGCCGTCACCTTCCCAGATGACACGTTTATGGGGATCATGGCAGCTGACGCAATTCAAACCGGCTTTTCCATGCGGTGACGCAATAAATTCATCCCATTGTTCATGATGTTTGATAAAGCCACCGCTGGAATTGATCGGTGCTGTATAACTACGGTTATGACAAGATCCGCAAAGAAAATTAATGTCATTGCTTGCTGCATCGGGACGGACGGTATCACCGGGTGCGTAGACCAATCCGCCAATGGAGTTATCCAAATGAGCAAATTCATATACCTTGTCGATATTGGACTTACTTGGTGCGGACGCATGTTCACTTCCGGGACCATGGCAGGCTTCGCAACCGATACCACCTTCAGTGAATGTTCCTAAGCCGGCGACTCCATCCAGCCACGTCCCGGCTGTATCCCCCCCTGTTGTATGGCATTTAAAACAGGAATAATTATACTTTTTATTGGGGGTGTCCGCATCATAGTTTACCCAGCCCCGATTTACTCCATTGTAAAAGTTGAACTGATTGTGACCCGAACCGGCATCAATTGTGCTGCTTGCAGTACCGACGATGATGCCATCGGTGCCGACAAAACGTGCCTTCCAACCGAATCCGCCGATGACCCCGGCTATCTGATCCCACGTATGGGGCGTACTACCCAGACTGTCCATCCACATATCCTCATAATTCATCACAAATGACGGATAGGTCGGTGCCTGATTGTTCTGTATTACAGAAAACTTATAGGGATGTCCTGTATTGATCCAGTCGTCATATTTAGTAGAATGACAGGTTTGACAGGTTGTTGAACCCACGTAAGTTGCCTGCGCATAAGATAAACCGGCAAACAACAAGATGGGGAAAAATATAAAAAGTAGCTTCTTCATAAAACCTCCAACTTTAGTTTAGTAGATGTAATTAATTAAATTGCCGGGCTTTTGTTTCCAGAATTGAAGAGAGTGCCTGGCATAAATCTTTTTCTGAGATCGGTTTAATACCGTAATAATCGATGCCAAGCTGACTGATCTTTTTTCCTAAATCAAGACCTCTATCGGAAGTGAGAAAAATAATTCCAATATTTTCTTTTAAGCGTTGTGTCATTTTAATAATCTTTTCGCTATCAGGCTGCAACAAATCATCATCAACAATAGCAATCGATATGGTTTTACTGGTCAATGCTTCCATAATGGACCATACCTGTACCCCTTCTTTTAAAAAAATAAGCTCAGCCGGAATATTCTTCTTGGCCAAACTATTTATAATTGTATCATCATGACTAAGTACAAGAATTTTCATACCGGATTTAAGGACAAGAATAATGCCAAAGAAAGCAGAATGGAAAACCATGGATACCGGGGATAGCTAAGTACAGTGTTTTTCAGAAGATAGGACTTATTAATGATTAATTTTCCCGAAAGGTTGGAGCGCGATGAATGGGACATACCTGTCACAGTGCGACAACAAGCTCTCAACATAAGGGCTTTAAATTTTGCAATTTCATGATTAATCTCTTAAAAAATGGACTCCCCGGTGCTATGAGCCCCACGGATTTAATATAAAAACTCTTGTAAATTTTTTAGTAATTGATCATATTATAAAAACAGGAGTTATTATGTTTAAATCTATAAAAAATCGTTTTATATTTTTCACCGTCTTATTGGTTATATTCAGTGTTGGATTTCCAACCTATTTCTTATTGGGACAATTCAGAAAAAATTTTCAGGAACGCTCGCGGACCATGCTTAAAACGACCCTAAATGTAGTTCAAAACGCATTGCATATTGAAATGCTTTCGGGAAAAGAAAAACAATTAAAGACCTTGATCAAGCGGCTGTCTACAAACAAAAATATCGATCATATCCGAATTGTCGACAGTTCGGGTATTATCCTCTATGCCACACAACAAAAAAATATCGGCAAACATATCTTAGAGGCGGATCCTAATCATGGGATAAATTATGGGCAGAAGACCCTTAGCCTGCTCAAGTCAAGGGAGGTATATTTCAGTTTTGAACCTATTCTAAATGAGCCCAGATGTCAAACTTGTCATAATCCGAAGAAAAAGATCATTGCCTTTCTTGATATCGACACCAATCTGACTACCGCGGAAACTTATTTTTATACTGGGTTTAAACATACCTTGTTTTTGGCTATCACCATGATCTTTATCTTAATTCTGGGTTTTTACTATCTTTTCAAGAGGGCTATTGAAAAGCCTCTTCAGAAATTGGACGGGGCGCTTGTGGAGGTTGAACAGGATAATTTTAATGCTTTTTTACCCAGCAGTCGCATGGAAGAGTTGAAGCCCATTGAAGAACACTTTAATAAAATGGTCTCTCATTTGAATACGTCGCGCAAACGAATCGACGATTTACATTTCGAGCAGCTTCAGCGGGCGGACAAACTGGTCACTTTAGGTGAATTAGCAGCGGAAATGGCACACGAAATCAACAATCCTCTCGGCATTTGCATGTCGCGTATTGATTATTTACGACTGGAAGCGGAAGATACACCCGCTCTAAATCCATATGCATCCGATCTGGAAGTTATTCTTAATCAATTCGATAAAATATCCGGGATAACCAATAATGTTCTTAAATACAGTAAAAAATATCCCAAGAATTATAGCCGGATCAACTTAATACAACTGGTTGAAAACAGCATGTCTATTTTAAAGCCGCGCTTAATCAAACGAAATATCGAGTTCGAACAAATTTACAGATGTGAATTGGACTGTAAAAATGCCTGGCTTTTGGGTGACAGTCAACAGATTGAACAGGTAATTATTAACCTGGTCCAGAATGCCATTGACAGCATCGAATCCGAAGGGAAAATTACTCTTGAAGTCGTATGTCTTACCGACGGAAAAATCGAACTAAAAATAACCGACAACGGAAAAGGCATGGACGAAGAGACCAGACAGCAGATATTTTTGCCTTTTTTCACGACTAAACCCGGGGACAAGGGGACCGGTTTGGGTTTGTATATTGTAAAAAAGATTTGTGAAAACCATGGCGGCCGGATCAGTTGCCGAAGTATTCCAAAAAAAGGAACAAGTTTTTCCATTGTTTTTCAAGGGAGTCATGCATGAATCATAAACAAATTTTAATTATAGATGATGAGCCGGAGATGTTAAATAGTCTGGAAAAAATATTGTCGCATCGCCCTTCATATCAATTAACCTTGGTCAATGACCCCAAACAGGCCATCGAACGGATCCGTCAAACAAAATATGACCTGGTGCTAACCGATTTAAAAATGAAAGTACATTCGGGGATGGATATTTTAAAGACCGCGCTCGGCAAGGATTCGTCCACTAAAGTCATTATCATTACCGGATATGGCACGGTGGAGGCCAGTGTTGAAGCCATGCGCCAGGGCGCTTATGATTTTCTCGAAAAGCCGTTTACAGCACAAAAATTATTTGATCGTCTGGATCGGGCTTTTGCCGCAGATGAAAATAGAGAAAGCAGTGAGATGTTATCACCATCCGGACAATCCTTCGAAGGTATCATTTTCAAAAGTAAACAAATGGCTGAACTTCTTAAGTTAGTGCAAAGAATAGCTCAGAATAATATGAGTGTCCTGATCACCGGTGAAAGCGGAACCGGCAAAGAGTTAATTGCCCGGGCTATTCACAACTTAAGTCGGAGAAAGATGAATCCCTTTGTACCCGTCAATTGTGGGGCTTTACCCGAGAACCTGTTCGAAAGCGAGATATTCGGATATGAACGGGGTGCCTTTACCGGAGCCCTGCGTACCAAACCGGGTTTGCTGGAATTCACCAATCACGGCACTTTTTTCCTGGATGAGATCGGCGATATGGGACTTAATTTACAGGTAAAATTATTGCGGATGCTGGAAGAGAAAAAAATCCGCCGTGTGGGTGGAAATGAAGAGATTGAACTGGATGTACGAATTATCGCCGCAACTAATAAATCATTGGAAAGCCTGGTAGAAAAAAACCTGTTTCGTGAAGACCTTTACTACCGGCTGACTACCATGAAGATTGAGATTCCCCCCTTGCGCGAACGTCCGGACGACATTCTTCCTCTGGCGGAGCATTTCCTGCAAACCATCTGCCTGGATAATGCCGGAGACCGATGTCATTTTTCATCAACCGCCGAGGAACAACTCACCCGGTATTCCTGGCCGGGTAATGTCCGGGAATTACAGAATGCAGTCAATCGGGCGTATTTTCTGCGTACTTCTTCCAAAATCGAAGAATCCGATTTACCACTGCCTCTAAAAAAACAAAAATGTCTTGTCAACGATCGGGTTCTTACCCTCCCTTATAAAAAAGCAAGAGAGATGATCCTCGATGATTTCGAAGTTGAGTATCTTACCCATCACCTGAAATCGAATAAAGGAAATATTTCCAAAACCGCGGAATCCTGCGGATTAGACCGGCGTTCCATTCACCGTTTGATTAAAAAACACCAGATCATGTTTAAAGAATAGACTACTGATTCGAACTATGGGGTATGGATCATTAACACGGTTTTCTCCGGGAATGTTATCTTGCGTAAAACCGCAGATAAAAGACTTGCATCTTTTTCTTTACATATCTAATCCCGATTTATAAATTTAGGTATAAGGCCCAATACAGGCAACCATCCCCATGCGCGAACAGACTGTTTATATAAAAACAAAGGGTTTGTCCCGGTCGGATAGGACAAACCCTT
>JALSTK010000006.1 GCA_026983775.1 Calditrichia bacterium | reverse complement strand
TCACCGGGAGGGATATTGGTATATTCGGCAAAGGTTTGTTCCCGTACATATTTCAACTTGCTATCCACACCCGTCAGACCATATACATATTGATTTTTTTCCGGTAAGGTAAAATCCAAAGCGGTAAACTCAATTCTGAAAAAGTTCTCATCATAGGCCAGCTTCAGAACCGCATCAGGTTGATTTAAACGGAATAAAGATGGGATTAGGGCTTCATGTCCGAGTGTATTATGAATGGTATGACCGTTTTTGTAAAATTTAAAATCCGTAATTTGGATGTGAGGAATATGACGATTTTTTCGAATTTGCAGCGGGTTAAAACGATTAAAACCATTGATTCCACCAAAATAAAACTCACCGTTCCTGGCCTTTAAAACCGCCCCGACATTGAACTCATTACCCTGTAATCCATCAAATTCCGTGTATAAATCGAAGACTGCCCGCTTCGGCTTCACAAAAACAAGTCCGCGACTGGTGCCCAGCCAGAGCCTGTCCCGGCTATCTACTCCAATACTGTATATCGTACCTACCCTTCGGTTTAAATCCCTGGGCAGGTATTCAAACCTTTGGGTCATACTGTTGAAACGATTTAACCCCCCACCGGTGCCAACCCAGATATATCCCTTATGATCTTCTGTAATGGCATACACCATATTATTGGAAAGCGTTCCCGTCTCAGATCGGTTCTGTTTATACTGCTTTACGGCAAGGGTCACCGGATTCAGCCGGAATAACCCCTCTTTCAAAGAACCCGCCCAGATATATCCTTTATCATCCTGATAAAGAGTCCTGACTAATCTATCTTTTAAAAAGACGGAAATACCCGGTTTACCGTGCCCCTTTTCGCGATAACGATACAAGCCCGCCGAAGTCCCCAACCAGATGAAACCGTCTTGATCTTCAACCATGGCATAGACTGATTTAGACCCCAGATTTGATTCCGAGTTTATAGCCGAAGGAAATCGTAAACATTGATTTTTCTTCCGGTCCAGATAGTAGAGACCCTTCCCTTTACTTCCTACTAAAAGTCTGCCGGATCTATCGATCAATAAGGACCAGACCAATGTTTTTTGTGAATGGCTGGTTGAGACAATCGGGAAAAATTTTATCCCCTCTGTTTGCGGATCGAGACGGTATACACCGCCCCAGCCACCTATCCACACCTTATTATCCGCATCCTGGGCAAAGGAAAAGATCATATTGGCATCCGAATTGTGAGCATCCGACTCACAAATACGGTAACGGATGAAACCTTTGTTGTGGGTTAAGGTCATATTAATTCCACTTCCCTCCGTTCCCACAAATAAAACACCTTCGGGATCAATAAAGAGTGAGCGGATATGGATATTATTAAGTGCGGTCGGATTTTGGGTATCGACCGGAATGGTCAACAGCTTCCGGTTTGCAGGATTGAAGCGATACAATCCGTTAAACTCCGTACCTATCCACAGGAAACCCGACGAATCTATTTCCAGCGCAGTAATCCCACCGGATATGTTTTTCCTTATCTCAGGATATTCGATAAGACGCTTGCCGGATACCATATATTTAAATAAACGGGCGTCACGGGTACCGATCCAGACGGAGTTTGCAGATTTACTGAATATAGCGGTAATTTCCGTCTGTTTTATACCTGGGGAAGAAATGATATTTTTATTCCGATCATAAACCCACATTCCCCTGTTTGTCCCGATATAGAGGTCTTTCCCATGAATCCATAGTTTCCTAAATATGATTTTTCCGGGATAGCCGGGAGAAAATCGAATTTTCCCGAATACTTTTTTTTGAGGATCAAATCGAAACAAGGCTTGCCTGGTTATTAAATAGAGTCTGTTTTCGGAATCGGCCTTCACATCTAAAAAATCCGATAGTCCGGATTCCGTGTTCAGAAAAAAATTGGTAAATCGCCCGCTGATTAAATCCAGTCGACTCAAACCGTTGTGAGTGGCCACCCATAGGTTTTGGGCCGAATCCAGGGCCAGAGCATGAATATAATTATCCGATATTCCGGAGGTATCTCCGGCGTGAGTCAAGAATGATAAAAATCGATAGCCGTCGTAACGATTCAATCCGTTTTCGGTACCCATCCAGATAAAACCCTGTTTATCCTGAACAATGCAATTTATCGTACTTTGTGACAGGCCTTGTTGTAAAGAATTATGTCTGAAGGTATAGTCAATCCGCCCGGCAATTATTTGGCCGAAGAGCAAAAACAGAAAAATAATACCGTATAAATAGATTCCGCGCAAAAAATTCCCTTATCTTTTATTGGATCCACTTTAACCGTATTCGGCCTTTTCCCGGAAATGTTAACCATTTTTAATCGTGGCATTCAATAATGAGGCTAGTATTTAGATCTAACCGAAAGCGAGAAAAGAACTATTTTATTAAAACAAATATCCCGCTTTTCAGGATTCAGGAATAATATTTTTTAAATTCCGTTATATTAAGTAACCTTTTGCAAAATATATCATCAAATAAAACGATTTAGATTACAATAAATTTTCATATCAGCACAACGGAGGTTCTTGTGACAACCCATTTGACGAAAGACGACTTTCTTAAGAAGGTCTTTAATTACGAACAAAATCAGGACTGGAAATACGAAGGTGACCTGCCCTGTATTATCGATTTCTGGGCAGATTGGTGTCAACCCTGTAAAATGGTAGCACCCGTCCTGGAAGAAATATCCGATGAATACGCGGGTAAAGTCCACGTCTATAAGGTAGACACGGAAGCAGAACAGGAGTTAGCGGCTGTATTCGGCATCCGTAGCATTCCTTCCCTACTGTTTGTTCCCATGAATGATAAACCCCAAATGGCTGTCGGTGCTCTGCCTAAAGGCACCATTAAACAGGCCATGAAAGAAGTATTGGGAGTGGA
This sequence comes from Calditrichia bacterium, assembly GCA_026983775.1. Classification (GTDB taxonomy): domain Bacteria; phylum Calditrichota; class Calditrichia; order Calditrichales; family Calditrichaceae; genus JALSTK01. Next base: position 91,926 of record JALSTK010000006.1, on the reverse strand, counting down.
ATTGGAAGAGGCCGCATAAAAAAGATTTTGCTAAGAAAAGCCCTGCAGGGTTCCTGCGGGGCTTTTTCATTTTAGCTACACTTTCTGTTTACAATCCAAGTTGAGGATCAATTTTTATCTTGGTCACAGACACCACTTCCGCGCTTTCCACCCGCACCAACTTTAAAAATAGTTCATACAGACCGTCCTTGAAATACATTCTTCCGATCACCAGCATATCCGCACCGATAAAGGCCCCCACTTTGGCTGCATCTTTTGGTTCCACGATGCCCGAAAGCTGTAATCCTGTCTCTTTGGCGATGAACTGAAAATCCTGGCGTTCAACCATTTTAAATGTGGCATCCTTACTCATGGCTAAAGTAAGCTGTTCCGTGAAGTATTCCGCATTATTGGCCAAACTTTCATGCTTTACCACAATCGGAATAACGCTGACATCGGTTCCCGCCGGGATGGCTATCGACGAATAATCTTTCAGCTCCTGGATAGCCCGGCTGAATAGTTTACGAAGAGTGGCTTCTTTTTTCTCGCCCTTTATTTTCCTGGCCCGAAAGTAGGGCAACGCTTCTTCGATGGGTTGCTCACTCAGGTAAGACAGCTCTTGTTTGGCAAAACGAATGATGATACTTTCCAGTTTCTCGCTCTGAAAATTAGTGCCTGTGTGATGGCTAACGCTTCCCGGCCTGCCTCCTTCACTCTCGCCTTTCTCTCCATAAGTCAGGAAAATATATTTACCGTAAGTGAATTGAGCTATCTGGCGTAATACATATTCTCCGGAAATATCCAAACCACCGGTACCGATGGTGAAAATTTTGATGGCCATTTGACGGGCGTCGCGGGCAGCATCCGCATAGGTATAGGCTTGCCCGTAATCCAGATGCGGAGGCGCATCCGTAATGAGAAACGCCAGATGCAAGCCTTGTTTATTCCAGGACATGGCCCGCATGCTTTTTTCAAGCGCTGCCTGCAAATCCTCAGGAGTATCGCCACCCCCTTCGGCGCGAACCTGTCGTAATTGCTCGCTGAATTGTTGCAAATCATCGGTAAACGGTACTTTTTTAACATCAAAATCGTCATCCCGATCACGGTACAAAACCATACCGAAACGGATTTTCGGTTTGATATTCAATGAGATTAAATTGAGCTTAATTATATCAATGGTGCTTTTCAGACGTTCGATCTCTTCTCCCATACTCCCCGTGGCATCCAGGATGAACAAGATATCCATCGGAATATGGACAAAAGATTGTCGGCTGGTTTCAAGCCGAATATTCAATAGCCGTGGCCCATTACGCCGAACGGTAAGCTTTTTTTTAAATTGACCGTAATGAATATAAACCTGGTAATGATCCGTATTGGTATCCATTTCCAGGGGATAGATAAAATAGGACCCATCCGCGTAAGTGAGGCCCGAATCACGCAATTGATCTACCGCATAAACCCGCACCTCGGCACCCGGCAAGGATTTGCCGTTCTTATCCAGAATACGCAGATGAATTCGTTCTTCAATTTCCAGAGGGTAATGCGGGGCTTGCGGGCCGTATTGTTTTAAAAAATTAAGAAAATAATTGAATTGCCGGTTATCATCCGCATAGCCGGCTTTTAATCCGGATTCGGAAGGTGGAGCACTGCTTTCCGTAACAAGTGTTCTACTTTCCTTGCGCGGAGGTAAAGGGGGTGGAACGGGTATTCCCGGTTGTTTTTCGCCTCCGGCTTTATCCTTATGTGTTGAAAAAAACTCGTATATCTGTTTTTCCCCTTTCCCGGCTGACTGCGGTTTCATCCTATGGGTATCGAGATCCGGGGGATGTTTAGTCAGGTAGACGGTCACCTTGGTCACCCGGCCCTCCTGAACGATCACATCGGGTAGGATTCTTTGCACATATTTGAGATGCGTAACCACGATCCGGTATTTACCGGCCGGTACTTCGTCAAATTCAAATTTTCCGTCCTTCCCCGAAGTTGTTTGCAGCTCCAGTTCAATTATTTTTACCCGGGCTTTGCTAACCGCTTCATGACTACTCCGGTCCAAAACCGTTCCTACGATCTTTCCGCTTTGGGCCGGTAATACACAAAACAAACCAAGAAGAATGATAGCTGTTCGCATGATGTTTGACATTGTATTTCCTCCCACAAAGGTTGCAAGACAAATATATTAAAAATAGAAGCCAATACCTACTCTTATTCCACTCAATCCGGTCGACCAGCCGGAGGCATGCCGCCCGTTTTTGTATTCATTTTTTCCTGAACCGTTCAGGAACCATTGAGAATTGGTATAATTAGATTTATTCCAGTTGTACGCAAAAAATACCTGATATTCTGCAAACAGGTAAAGACGTTGGTTGAAACTGGAAGAAATGCCGCCCACCAGCTTCCCGCCCAGATCAATGCCGTAGGATATACTGTGGTCCATTGAAGTAGTCGAATCTCTGTGGAAATCAGTTAGGATACTTTCGGAGTAACTTCTGTTCATACTCAAATAGGGACCGATTCCCGCATATACTCTGAAAGAATGTTTGGCATATACCCTATACAGATATTGAGCGGAGACTGTCAGATATTGATGATCATTGCGCGAATCATCCGTTGTCTTCCGGTAGTATTCATGGCGTTCGCTTTTATTATGCAAATTATTGTCGGAATTGATCTTCGATTTATGGGCACTTATTCTGAGATTCATTCGCCAGAAATTTTCTGATGAAAGCGGATCAAGATAATTGATGTCGAGGCCATTCCATAAATATATTTCAAAAGCACGGCCCATATCTTTTCTTATTGATAAAGAGTCGGCCGACTTTCCGCTGTGGACACAAACCAGCAAAGCACTCACAAATAAAAGTACGGGTATTCTTTTTTTCATGGAAATAGTCCTCCTCAATTTTTAAAAATAGTACTATGATTTTGGGATAAAGGTTTAATTCCAATGCAAAGAAAATCAATTTCCATGCCAGACGGTTCTGGTTGACTTTTAGGTACACAGAGGGGGCTATGACGTTTAAAAATGTCAAGTTTGTTTACAGGGGTGTCTACCTGATTATCAAAGTACCCTTCCCTCTGAAAGGCGGAAGGGTACCCTAACTAGACCTCCCGGGTAGCTTCTGCCAGCCATTCCCGTTCTTCCCGGGTCAGATAAACGGAAAGAATTTCATAAACTCGTTTATGATAGGCATTCAGGTAGTGTATTTCATCCTCGGATAACAGGGATGTATCGATCAGGTTACGGTCTATCGGACAAAGCGTAGCCGTCTCGAATTTATAGAACTCGAATTCCTCATCTGATTTTTCTTCATCTTTAACCACATTAATCAAGTTTTCAATACGCATGCCGTAAGCATTCTTTTTATAGTAGCCCGGTTCATTGGAACAGATCATGCCGACCTCCAACGGAACACCGATTCCGCGATAGTACGAAATACCCTGAGGCCCTTCATGCACATTGAGGAATGCACCTACACCGTGCCCGGTACCGTGCCCGTAATTGAGACCTATATCCCACAACGGTTTTCGGGCAATCGTGTCCAACTGGATGCCCTGTGTACCCCGTGGAAAAGAGCACATGGCCAGATCCAGATGTCCTTTGAGCACCCGGGTAAATCGGTCTTTTTGTTCTGCGCTCGGTTCTCCGAGGGCGATCGTACGTGTAATATCGGTAGTGCCGTCCAAATACTGCCCGCCGGAGTCGATCAGATAAATACCGGGGGCTTTGAGCTCCACATCCGTTGCTGCGGAAGAGGTGTAATGAACAATCGCCCCATGGTCGTTGTATGCGGAAATGGATTCAAAACTAAGTCCCTGGAATAAATCCTGCTCGGCCCGCAAAGCTTCCAGCTTATCGGCAGCGGACATTTCACTCACGCCTCCCTGAGGCACACTCTGTTCCAGCCAGCGTAAAAAACGCACCATGGCCACCCCGTCACGTATGTGGCAGGTAAAATAGCCGGCCAGTTCGGTTTCATTTTTAATGGCCTTAAACAAGGTTACCGGACTCTCTTTGAAAATAAAATCACACTTCTTCTTTTCCAGAAGATAAACAATCCAGGCACTAATGGTGCCTTTGTCCAGCCAAACCGTACTTTTCTTCTCAATGATCTTAGGCAGACGTTTACCGAATTCATCATAATCATAGAGTTTGGCCAATTTCTTCAATTCTTTTTTAACCTTGCGATTCAGTTTTTTGGGATGAATAAATAAAAAGGCCTTTTCCGCCGTAATAACCGCATACGAAATAACCACCGGATTATATTGTACATCTTTACTGCGGATATTGAAGGTCCAGGCAATAGCGTCCAGTTCACTAAGGATGTGCGCTTGCACGCCTTCTTCGGACATTTTTTGCCGGATGCGCTCTAATTTGCTTTGCGCCGATTCCCCTGCATATTTTTCATCCCAGATCATCACCGGATCCAAAGGTACATCCGGCCGATCGCTCCAAAGAAGATCCACGAGATTTTCTTCAATAAATTTAACTTCGATGCCTTTGGCTTTAAACTCTAAGCGCATCTCTTCCACTTCCGCCTCGGTATGCAATTGCGGGTCTAAACCCAATGCGGCACCTTTGGGAAGGGTTGTCTTAAGAAAGCCGATCAAAGAAGGCGTTTCGGGTCGGCCGATTTTATACAGCTTGATTCCGCTATCTTTTAATTGTTCCTCGGCTTGTAAAAAATAACGGGAATCGGTCCATAATCCGGCCTGATCGGCGGTAACGACCAGGTCGCCGGCCGAACCGTCGAAGCCACTGATCCAGGCCCGGCGTTGCCAAAGGGCCGGCACATACTCGCTTTGATGAGGATCGGTGCCGGGAATGAGATAGGCGTCAATTTTATGTTTTTTCATCAACTGACGCAATTGCCGAATTCTTTCTTTACTCATATCTTCTGCCTTTATTTTTATACCCTGCTTCTTCGGCAATTTAGTGAATTTAAAATTAAATGTCACTGAAAATTCCGATTAATTACAAAGGCACCTTGTATAAAATTCAAAACCCTCGCTTGCGCAGTTCGTCAAATGGGAATGATCATAGTGAGGTGGAATTAATCACCCCATGGTACGACGTCTAAAAATCCTGTTCGGGAAAAAAGTACTTTGCTGTCTACATTCATAATCGGGCGTTATAAAAAGGGCGAATAAGTTAAAAGATAGGGTTTTACGGAAACATCGTAGTTAAATGGTACTGAAAAATCATTCCTGGGAATTTTGTAGAGTAATTTTTATCAAATGGGTTAATCTAAGAACGATCGCCAAAAGCCCTTAGATTGAAAGGTTTATGTTCACGATTGAACGATCCTATGCCTCTTTAAGGCTGTTGTATTTCGCTGCCTATTTATTTTTCCGAAGGGATAGCCCGTCAATTCATTGGCGGGAAATGATGTGCACATATTTTAGGTCGTTCCGTTAGAGACGAATAAAAAATTCAGGTAATTTAGCCGAATGTTCCTGTGAGGATTTTTCATTTGAAAAATCGGTATCATTGCGAGACTAAATGATGAGCAGATCCATACGAAATGACATAGAACCAGATGAAATAGGCTTAACTAGAATAATGGATCAGCAAACCGGACACAACCCATCCGCAGGGGTTTCAAAAAGCGGTCAACGAATATAACACAATGAAAAATAAAAATGCTCATGCGCCGCCGTCTCTAATCGCACATCGGGACCTGGACCCGGAACGGATTCACATTGAACCGCTTCTATCGGAATCCAACCCTTACCGAAAATCCGCTCCGGTAAGGAGCCCGATTCCGAAAGAGGATATTCATCTGAAAAAATAATTAAGGCCCATTAAGAAACGCAAACCAAATTTGGGCTGATTAATGGCGGCATCCGCATCACCGTATTTATAGTCTTCCCGCGGATTCACATTTTCATTATCCGGAGTATAGGAAGTATCGTGTCCGTGAAGCGTCCCGGGGAAAAAATAGTCGACACCACTATCCACCACCAATTCCAAACGTTTACTGACATGAAAGCTGTTATTCAGGCCAACCCCCAGCCCCCAGTGATGAGACATAACTTCGAACTCTTCGTTACCATTGATAAAATTAAAATTTCCCATAAAGCTTGCGTAACGCGGACCGGCATAAAAATATGCCGATGGCAGCTTAAGCCAGTGTACAGGATAGAATAAATCCATACGAAAATCCCATACATGACCATATTTTTGTGGCGTCCCGTTGGTGGCGTTATTAATAAAAATCCGGCGGGCATCAAGGGCTTTGCCCGGATTTTCAATGTTGGTATAACCAATTCCTAACCGTATCTGAAAGGGAAAATGGCGCGCCAGATGACTAATAGTACCATTGAACATAATGCCGCTACCGTCGGTATAACCGGCAGCCAGGCCCACCTTGTAATTCATGGCCTGTACGACAGAAATATGCATCGTAACGACCATGAATACAATCTTAAGAATTTCTCTTAATTTCATGGCAAACTCCTATATTTGATTTTTTGGGAAAATATATGCAAATGAAGTGCCATGAAATGAATCCTGTTCTATCAACAGGATCGAATTTTAGGGAATAGAAGGATGTGAAAAATCTGCACAATTAATTCCATAAAACCCAGTTAACGCCGAAGCGCACACGGTAAAAATTCTGTGGATAACCGGCAATAATTTCATACTGTTGGGCCAATGCGTTATCCATCTCCAGAAACAGCCTGGCATCTTTGATAGTAGCAATTAGTTTATAACTCAGAGTATAAAAGGATCCGGTCTGGCCACTGTTCCAGTAAAAACGTTCTACCATAGGATTATACAGCAATTGGTTGTGGGCACCGAACCAATGTGCATTGCCGATAGCATCAATGCCCAATGCGCCATTCAACCAGATATCATGATAGCGAAGCTGTAACCAGCCGGAATGAACCGGCCCTATATGGATCTCCGCCCGATTCCATTGTCCGCCACAAGCTAACGCAACCTTCCACAACTGCCATGATCCGAGAACAGAAATATAGCTAAAAGTACGCCGGGAAGCATTATAAAAAGTCGAGCCGTTAAAACGGATTTCATCCTGAATACGGGTCTGTCCGGCTGTTACCTTGAATTCTAATCCGGATAGAGGATAATATGCGATTTTGGCCCGAACCTGTTTATGGATTTCATTTTGCAAGTGGCCGTTTCCCAAATAGTTTCTGAATCCAAAGGATGCTTCACTTCGCAAGGGATAACGAATTTCCCGGTTCCATGCAAAGCAGAAGGAAAATCTTTTCCGGCTTATCCGGGCTTCCATGGCGGGTGAAACAAGAGGGCTGTTGCCATAGCGATAGATCAAACGGAGAATCGGTTTTATGGAAAGCATCCTTCCTATGCGAGTTTGCCAACTCAGCAGAGTCCTTAATTCACTATCCGTATAGGGTTTCCGGTATGCCGTACCCCAGATACGATATTGACTCAAATGGGTCGAAACCACGTAGTCTCCAGAGTAGAACCGGCCGTTACGGCTTAACGTTAGGCTATAGCGGTCATATTTATGATACACCCTGAAACTATCCGCATTAGATTGCGATTTACGCCGACTGCGGTCGATGCCGATTCCTACATGATAAAGCGAGCTGTCACTCTGTGGGGATTGATAGAATACATCCCCTAAAAAGGCATCGCGTTCTCCATTTATTGAATATTCGGGAAAAATACTCCGATTAAGAACATCCATGTGTTCCTGATTCCGATAAAATTGCCAGCGGCTAAACATACCAGCCTTGATTTGATAATATAACCGGGCATGGTAAATGGCACCATGATAGCGGTTACGGTCCTGCAGTTTATTCATTCCATCTAATTGTAAACTAAAACGATCGGAAAATTTACGGGCATACTGCAAATCAAGGTCCGTATAACCGAAATCTCCCTGACGAAACATGATGCGTGAATAGGGAACTTCGGGAATTATGGTTCTGCCGTGAATATTCAGACCGGTAGAGAGCCCTTTTTCCATCCTGTCCACGGCATCGAGAGAAATATAACGCAGATTATACAGACCGTTAAGGGGATCGTTGAGAATATGCCCGTCATAACGGACTTTCATCTCGTGCGGCAAAAAATTTAAGAAGGCCACATAGCGGGGCAGGCCCATTTCTGAAAAATCAAAAATCTGGTATAAAGATTGATTGCGAAAGACATCGGCCGGGCCATTGTAATTATATTGAATCAGGTTCTTAAAACGATAAAATGTGGCCGGAAGCGAATCATTCACCCGCACAGAACGCCCGTTGACATCAACGGAAAACGGAATCAGTCGGATGGTACGTATGGTTGGACGGGCCATCGAATCCGTTTGTACTGCGGTTTGGGTTGTATCTCTTAAGCCATTCTGCTGAGCCGGCAAGTTTAGAACAAGCAGAAAGATAATCGCTAAAACAAATACTAATTTTTTCATCGATCCGGTCTTATCTCACATTCAATTTACCTTGCATGAAGAATATGGACATAATTTTAAAAACAATCAAACCCTTTTAATAGCAAAAAGGCCGCCCAAAGAGCGGCCTGTGCATATCCTATTGCCCGGATGCTTTTTCCAGATATTTGTAAAAATCACTTTTGGTGGAAAGAATCAACCAGTCTTTATCCGAAAAAGTCGATTTGTAGGTTTCCAATGTTTTCAGGAAGCGGTAAAAATCTCTGGAATCCGCGTTACGGTTATAGGCAGCCGCATAAATGGCCGTAGCCCTGGCATCGGCCGTACCCATGATCTCTCTTGCCTGGCGGTAAGCATCCGATTGGATCCGTTTCAACTCCCGTTCCTTATCACCAAGGATCTTCGAAGCACTACCTTGGCCTTCCGAACGGAATTTATCGGCAATTCGTTTCCGTTCCGAAATCATGCGTTCATACACCTTTTTACGTACATCTTCGTAGTAATTAATTCGTTTAAAACGGATATCGAGCAGTTCAATACCCAGCTCTTTGGTGCGTTTGGAAGCCACATTTAAGATTTCTTTGGTTATTTTTTCCCTTCCGTATTTAATCGGCGGGAAAACACTGGAGATATCCTCCTCCTGAAGTTTATCTATTTCCGTGACCATCGGTTTTCGATTCGAATTACGGATAATTTCACGCAAATAATGGTTGGCAATTGCGTTTCGGGTTTCACCGTCTAAAATATCATCCAGACGGGCCTGGGCACCACGTTCATCCCGAACACGCTGGAAGAAGAGTAAAGGATCTGCTATTCTCCAGCGGGCATAAGTATCTACCCAAATAAATTTTTTACCTTTGGTAGGAATCTGATTCGGATCCCCGTCCCATTCCAGGAACCGTTTTTCAAAAAAATGGGCATCTTCGATAAACGGCCATTTAAAATGGACTCCGGGTTGAGTGATCGGTTGACCGACCGGTTTTCCAAAGCGGGTAATGATTACCTGATGTGCTTCGTCTACGATAAAAGCGCCCGAAACAAGTAATAATACGGCAATCACTGCGACTGCCGACAGGATGATTGTGCTTTTATTTTGCATTATTCAGCCCTCCGTTCTCTAAATTAAACAAGGGTAAAATGCCCGAAGCCTTTTCGTCCGTGATCAGTTTTCTACCGACTTTATTGAGTATATCCTTCATGGTCTCCAAATAAATACGCCGGCGGGTTACCTCCTTGGCTTTTCGATACTCATTAAAAATGGATACAAACCGAGCGGAATCACCACGGGCTTCATTGACCCGTTCCAGCGCATAGCCATGGGCTTCTTCGATTTTGCGCTGCGCTTCCCCCTTGGCTCTGGGAACAACTTTATTATATTCGGACAGGGCCTGATTGATTAATTTCTCCTTCTCCTGCTCGGCCTCATTGACCTCATTAAAAGAGGGTTTGACCTCATCCGGCGGATTGACATCCTGTAAGACGACCTGTTCCACCTTAATCCCTGTCTCATACTGATCGCACAAAGCCTGTAATTTAACCGAGACGGCATCGGCAAGATTCTGACGTCCCACAGTAATCACTTCATTCACCGTCCGGTCACCTACAATCTCGCGCATTACCGCTTCGTTAATATCGCGGAAAGTCTGAGTTGCATTACGTACCTTAAATAAAAATTTATAGGGATTTTTAATACGGTATTGAACGATCCATTCTACCTGGGCCGCATTCAAATCCCCGGTGAGCATCAAAGATTCGTCCAGATAGCGATTGGTGGAGTATTGGGTCCGTACCCCCGCCCGCAAGGTTCGAAAACCAAACTCCTGTTTTAACTGCCGTTGCACCGGAACCTTATAAACCGTTTCGATTCCGAACGGCCATTTAAAATTCAACCCCGGCGATGCTTCTCTGGTATAACGGCCAAAGCGCAGTACAACGCCCACTTCTTCCGGACTGATGGTAAAAAAACTGGAGAAAACAAACACCAGAAAAATAACGCCTATAATCGACCATCGGATTACACGGTTAGACAACTGGGGCGGCCTTCCCATTTTAAAATCAAAACCCTGAGGCTGATCCATAAACTACCCTCCTTACTTAAATTAAAAAACCAACTATTATATGGTACATTCCTACAGGTCTTTTATTCATTCAAACCTGCCAAAAAGCGAAAATCCGAGTCAGGTCTTCCTGCAGATTAAACCGACCTGAGTTCATACAAAATCTACATGGAAGTTACAGACTTTTCCAAAAAATGCGAATTTAATTTCTATTGTTGTAATTCCATAAACGAATTACAGGTTTCTTTTTATCATTGCGTATAAATTATTAAACCCGAGTTATGAAAGGCAACGGTTAAATTTTATCTTTGCTTAAATCGCTTTTGGTATTATTTTTAAGTTAAATCGATGGAAATTAATTTTAAACTGAGAGCTATATGGCACAAAATTACTATTGGGCGGGATTTGTTTTCTACTCTGCCACCGTTATTTTTATCGGTTTTTATGTATGGTGGCGCGATAAGAATTTAGGCAAGGAGATGGATAATGCCGCTTATTGGGAAGCCAGCCGTAATCTGTCTTCCTGGGCAGTGGGTTTATCCATCTCAGCCAGTATGATGTCGGTAAGCTGGTCCTGTGTGTATGGCGTGCAACTCTTCTACTGGTACGGATTGGGCGGGGCCTGGTTATTGATTATTCCCTGGCTGATTACCATGGGTGGATTTTTTATCTTTGCTCCCCGTTTTCGCCGCATGCAGGCTTTTTCCCAACCCCAACTTCTGGAAAAACGTTTCGGACCGCGGAGCCGACAATTATTGGCTCCGGCTTTAATCGTCGTTTTTATTACCTGGGCCGGAGCCGAAATCTTTGCTGCCGGTAAAATCATCGCCCCTTTTCTGGGGTTACCGTTAGACTGGATGCTTTTATTGATTACACTCATCGTAGCCGCTTATAGTTATACCGGGGGATTCGAAGCGGTTGTTTCCACCGATAAGATTCAATTTGTCTTGGTAGCTTTGTTCATCACTGCCATCAGTCTATTGGCCTGGCACGCCTTACCACGCGGTATATCCCTGCTAAAGCAGGTCCGCCCACCGAAACAATTGAGTCCCTATCTGCTGATCTCACCGGGGATCGCTTTAATTCTTATGACTTTTATCGCCTATCTTCCGGGTTGGCTGATTGAAACCGATGTCTGGATTCGTTTGCAGGCAGCCCGCTCGGACCGTTCGGCCCGGCAGGGTATTTTCATTGCCAGCCTGAATTCTCTTATTTTTGTGGGCCTGATGCCCTTCATCATCGGCAGCGCGGCTCTCCTCCTCTATCCGGCCCATAATGGTGTCATTCCACCTTCGTTGCAGGACGGTTCTTTGATTTTCACCCGCATTATGCAGGATTACGCCCCGGTCTGGTTGAATGTTTTGTTAACCGTGGGTTTAATCGCCGCGGCTATGTCCACCATCGATACCTGTGGAAACGTGGTTGCTCTTTCTTTTTCACACGATCTGTTAGAACCGGCCTTACGTGATACATGGACCGCTAAAAAACTGAATCGGCTGGCTCGACTCTCATCTCTATCAGCTATTTTCATCTCCTTTATCTATGCCCTGTTTACCGATAGCTTGTGGGATATATTTTATCTTTCGTCCGGTATCCTGACTACCACGGTTTTTATCCCGGTGTTGGCCAGCTTCTTTAAATCCACCACCCCCCGACAAATTCATTTTTCCATTGGGTTCGGGTTTCTGGCTACTCTCATCTTTTACTTTTTGGAGAAACAGGGGGCTCTAAACCCCTGGCAACCCGGGGCTATCTCTAAAACCGGCCTGGGCTATATTCTCTGGGGATTTTTATTTTCCACGGCAGGATTTCTGATCGGTAAAATTTCAAAAAAAGAATCCGGGCATCAACTCACGTAGCCCTCGTATTCTTCTTCTTGGGCCTGACGTACCACAAAAATCCCCGATTCTCCGGGAAGGGGACATTTATTTTCGCATATTCCGCAGCCGATGCAAAGCTCCCGGATCACATAGGGATATTTAACCTCTTTCACGCTGCCATCCGCTTGCTTAACCTGTTTGATGTTAAATTGGATGGCCTTTTTTTCTGTCGGACAATGCTCCTCGCAAACCATACAATTTTCATTGCGTTCGTAGGGAATACAAATATTTTTATTAAATACGGCAATCCCTATGACCGTCTTCTGTTTCTCTGCCAGGGTTAAAGGTTGAATGGCCCGGGTCGGACAAACCTGTGTGCAAAGGTTACAATTGTACTCACAATAACCGGTCCGCATATTGGCTTCCGGTACCCAGAGCTGGCGCAGATCCGTATGAATCGATCCCGGTTGCAGGCAGGCTCCGTTTGTAGAACAAATCCGGACGCACTCCTCACAACGGATGCAACGGTCTAAAAATTCATCTTCTGCTAAAGCCCCGGGCGGACGCAAAAGGCGTTCTTTCTTATCCTTATTCGGTAAAGGCAAATTGAGTAAACCCACTGCTAGCACACTCGCCGCACCGGTCTGTAAAAACTGGCGCCGGTTTAAATCTACCTTACTTTGGTAAGGCTTCCATTTCCAGGTATAAGAAATCGCGCTGATTTTTGAAGGGCAGGTAGAAGCGCAATTAAAACATTGAATGCACTCCACCTTTGAAGTATGAAAGGGATCATCGAAAGGTATCGCATTCATTTTACAGGCGGCCTGGCACTGATTACAAAGCACGCAGGAATTGCTGACATTTCTTTCCAATAAGCGAAACTTGGATAGTATGCCCAGCAGGGCTCCGGCCGGACAAAGGTAACGGCACCAGAATCGGCGGGAAATTTTTTCCATCCCGATAATGGCTGCGATGAAAAGTATGATCCAAAATAATTGCTGAAAATGAGCCTGTGCTTCAGGCATGATGATGTTTTTAAATCCATCATATAGCCCACCACTCAGATTCCCGATGAGGGGAAGAGTTGTCAGGCCAAGCAGGGTATTCTCCGTTATAACCGTAAACAAAGGATAAAAAACAATCGTTAGAACACGGTTAAAAATAGACAAGGGATCAAAATAACCCCAAAGATGAACGGACAACACAGCTAAGATAATCAGCCCCGTAAGAAACATGAATTTGGCGGAGCGCAGCTTCTGCCATTTTTTTGAGATCAAATTATCAGGAGGATGCAGAAATTTACTACTAATATCCAGTAAAGTTCCGAGAGGACAAACCCAGCCGCAGAACACCCGTCCCAGGAAAGGAGTTATCAGCAGGATAATCAGGGCCGGCCAGAATAGCAGGGAAACATGTAAATGCTTAATAAAGTCGAAGAGCGGCATTAACGGGCTGAAACGCAGAAACAGATCGGCCGGTATACGTCCGCTATAAGGGTAGCGGGCCAGCAAAAAGAGCAGCAGGAAAAATAGAAAGAACAGGATCTGAACGATTCTTCGAATTCGGGCCAGCATTAAGAAGATTCCTCTGATATCCTTCGGAAATTATTTCAGGCCAGATTAATTTCTTTAACCTTTAACTTTTTAAGATCATAACGAGCCAGACCTTTTTGAGCAGCCACTTTAATATGCTCTACCTGTTCCAGATGATAACCAAACAAAGGCAAAGCTAAATAATCGGCCGAAACCGTACAATCACTGGCAATTAAAGTACGCTTTATCTTCACATAATCGGGACTTCCCCCCTGGGGCCCGTTTGCAGTCAGAATCCGATACGCATCTATAATCGTTAGCGTAGGCAGAATTCGGCCATCGATCTCCGTTAATTTCCGGGCAAAATGATTATGGATATTGCCCCGGTTTCCGCCCATCACACCCATCAGATTTTTCAGACCGAGGGTAACCGTACTGAGCGAATGTTGTTTGGCGATGGGAACATTGATCACCTTGTCCGCCTTCAGGTAGTCTTCGTAGATGGGCCATTCTTTGATTAATTGCCCGTTAATAGCCAGTGTTGTAAAGCGATTCCGGCGGACATGCATAACATCGGCTCCGGCTGCTCTGGCCCGTTCGGCAATTTTCGAATTCCGATAGCACCTTCTGGGATCGTTGCATGTGCGATCAAAAACCTTCACCTGTTTAGCTCCTGCTTTAAAACAGGCCTTAACGATCGCTTCGACCAGCAAGGGATTGGTATTGGCAGCTAATTCCGGCGGACGATCCCAACCGATATTCGGCTTCACCACAACCACATCGCCTGCTTTAACAAAGCGCTCCATACCACCCAGGGCGTGCAGAGCTGCCTTCAGCAATTGTGACGGCTGTCCGTTTTTTACCACAACCGCCTGAGGAAACGTTGCGGAAACAGGTTGAGCAAACAGCCATTTCGAAGCGGGAATCATAACGGCTCCTGCCGTTAGAAAAGCGCTTTCCCGAATAAAGGTTCTTCGTTTCATGAGCACCCCCGGATTAGAGTTAATAGCAAGAAGTTATCGGAAATATAATCACCTGATGCCCGGCAGGCAATAAAAAAGGCTGTTCCGTTAAAAATATAGAACAGCCATTGAAAAAATCCTCTTATTCTTTATCTACCGGAAAGGGTTCATGTTTGGGCCAGGGCCGCGGATCAGCCTTGATCTCTTTCATTAATACCTCTACCGCCTTCATCAGTTGGGCATCATAACCCTTGGCCATCTGAGCCGGTTCAAGATCAACCGGAATATCCGGTGTTACGCCTTCATTCTCAACCGTCCATTTACCGTGTGTATCATAAATTCGATAATCGGGCATGGTAATTACTCCACCGTCGACCAGGCGGTAATCGGCCGAGTAGCCGACCAGCCCGCCCCAGGAACGGGTGCCGATTATCTTTCCCATCTTGCGATGACGAAATTCCCAGGGCAATTCGTCGCCGCCCGATCCGGCCTGACGATTGGTCAAACAGACCATATGAGCATTGGTTCCCATCCATGGTTCCGGATAGTCGTGAGAATAGCGTCGCGTCCAGTAAGAGAGAGGCCGGTGTGCCAAACGATCCAGAAAAATAGACGGGTCCAACCCGCCGCCGTTGTACCGGCCGTCCACGATCAAACCCTTTTTAGTGGTCTGGGAATAAAAATATTTTGGGAAGATGCGGGCGGAGCTGACGTAGGTATCCGGCAAATGAATATATCCGATGAGTCCGTGAGAAGCTTTATCGACCACCTTTCGGTTATGCTCCAGCCAATCCAGATACCGTAACCGATATTCACTATAGAGCGGCTTCACGATAATGGTATGGGCGGTTTTCATATCGGGCCGGCTATTGACGGTAAGGGTTATTTCCTTACCGGCTTTATCCACAAAGTAGCTGTAGATATTATTATCCGTGGTGACTTCCTGTCCATCGACCGCCAACAGATAGTCTCCCTTCTTAATATTCTTTCCGGGGCCGAACAGAGGTGGCATGGAAGGTTTTAACCATTCCGGAATCTGATAGATCTTTTTAAAATAATAGCGATGCTGTTTCGCGTCAATGCCGTAATCGGCTCCAAGCAGCCCCACATTGACCCGTTTCGCTTTTCGCTTGTAATCACCGGAATAAACATAGGTGTGTGAAGTATTTAATTCCCCGATTAATTCACCGATCAGAAAACGAACATCCTCACGGCAGGTAGCTCGGGGCAGCAATTTAGCATATTTATCATGCATCGCTTTCCAATCCACACCATGCATATGGGGTTCATAGTAGAAATCGCGTTCAATACGCCAGGCTTCATTGTAAATCTGTCGCCACTCTTCCCGGGGATTCAACTGCATTTTAAGACCGTCGAGAGTCAATGCCTTGCCTTTGCTATCTCTGGCAGACGAAGCAATCATGCCGACCTTTTTCCCTTTTTTGTATATAATCGTCGATCCGTCGGCAGACAGGTCATAAGCCTGTATTTTTTTTATGATTACAGCTTCTTTCCGATCTTTTAACGAAAAAGCGTACAAATCCATAGGCCCGCGGGAGCGGAATTCGAAACGGTTGAAATCCCCTTTATCTTTATTTAGATAAAACAGATTCTTATCGTTAACGGACAGATAGCGGTAATTCCCCCGTTTCAACGGCAGGGCCTCAATCCTTTGCTGTAAACCGGCGAAATCGATTTGTACATGAACGGGCTTCTCTTTTTTCTTGTTTGGATTCTTAACCGAATTATCCTCATCATTTTTTAGAGGAAAGAGAGCAGGACCGTTTTTGCGCAGGGTGGCCACATAAATACCGGCCAGGTTCTTGTATACCATTTCCCATTCGATATCACCGAAGGTGGGATCGAAACGCCGGTTGGAGATAAAGAAAAGATGGGCTCCGTCTCTGGAAAAAACAGGATGAAAATCATTAAACAGGTCTCCGCTGATACAATGAATACGATGCGTATCCAGGCTGTAAATATATATCTTATTGACCAGTGTGGAATCCATTTTAGAATAAGCGAGATAGCGGCTATCCGGAGACCAGGCAAAATCATAAATCGCTTTCAGATCCATGGAAATATCGATGTTCTGATAGTCGGCTTTATCCACTTTGGTAATTTTTTTGCTGTTTACATCGATGTAGTAAAGAGACAGGGTCTGATCCGTATAGGCGATCATTTTACTGTTCGGCGACCAACGCAGAGTATGCCGGTATCCTTTTTTAAAACGGGTTAATTGTACCGGCCTGAAGCCGGGAGTGAGCTTTTGTGTGTATAGCTGGTATTCTCCGTCCCGATCGGAAAGAAAGGCAATGGATTTACCGTCCGGAGACCAGACGGCCTCTTTTTCCCGGGAAGCGGAGGTCTGGCTCAGGTTCAGGGTGACCCCTTCTTTGCGCGGAACGGAAAAGATTTCACCACGGGCTGTAATTAGAGCCCGTTTCCCGCTTGGCGAAGCCGAGATATGGGTTACATAATCCTTCACATCACGCAGGTAGGGACGTGTTTCCGGAAAATCACTGTTTATTTCAATCGGCACTTTTTTAGTTTGTCCGTTACTTACATTCAGCACCCAGATATCGCCTCCCAGTTCGTAGACAATTTTCCCGGGTCCCATGCTCGGCCAGCGCACATCGTAATTTTTATGATGAGTCAACTGGGTTATCCGCCCACTCTTTGTATCATAGGCATAGATATTCAGTACACGATCCCGGTCCGAACTGAAATAAATCTTATCTCCCATCCACATGGGCAAACGATCCGTGCCGCGGAAATTGGTAATATTCGTATCCTTCTGTGTTTTGAAGTCATAAATATATACTTCCTGAGCGGTTCCGCCCCGGTAACGTTTCCAGGTACGGGTTTCCCGCGAGACCCGATTATAAGCAATCTTGCGCCCATCGGGAGAAAAGCTGCCCTGAACGGCTTCATGCAGGATGAGGCGTTCCAGCCCGGTACCGTCCGGATTAATCATATATAAACGGCTAAATCTGCTGTAACTGTCCCGAGCGGAACGAAAAATGATTTTATTTTTTATGGGATGCCAACCGACCACCAGATCATAACCGGGATGGAAGGTCAAACGACGGATATGTCCGCCGTGGGTATCCATTACATACACATCCGCATTTCCGTCATATTCACCGGTAAAGGCGATCATCTTGCCGTCCGGTGAAAATTTGGCATATCCTTCCCTGCCGTCGTTCATGGTTAAACGGACCGCTGCACCGCCGCTTGCCGCTACCGACCACAGATCGCCCCCGGCCGTGAAAACAATTGTATTCCCATAAATATCCGGTTGATGAAATAAAGCCGAATTCGTTGCACTATAGAGCTGTCCGGAGATCAGCACCATAGCCATGATAAGCAGCACTTTCAACTGCTGTAGTACCTTATCCATTGAATGGTAGTGTATTAAATACATAAACCCTCCTGCAAATTATATAAAATTAGGTGAAAGTAAATGAGGTAAGACATGTGTTCGATTCCGCTTTTCTCTTAACCACAAAAGAATTTTTTACGTTAAAAACCGGGAAAAGTTGCATTAAAAAGGCAGTAAGGACCAACCATCTTCCTTCAGGACGGTTGGCAAGTCCTGAAAAAAGATAAATGTCTCCTATATCTTTTCCAAAGGGTTTATCCGACCAATTTTACAAACTTATTTTGATGAATAGATTGGCAGATTTAGAAGGCGCTTGTCTCATACCCTGATGATTCAAATTGGCGTATGCCATAAGTATAAAATATAACAACACCATACGGCCTATTTTCAAACATACAGTTATCCGAAGAAAAGCTGCTCCAGCAGTTATCTGAGCGTATATAAGCATAATATCTATGGGAGGCATTTTTAAACGAACAATGGAAAATGTGTAATTACGGCTGCGAATATAGACGTTTTAATTTCCTTCGTGAAGACACCATGCAAACTTATTGCCATCACCATATAGTTGCAGGCGATCCCAGGAAGAGGAACCTGAGCGCCTGAATGAAATAGGATTAGATTCTGTATCATTTGCAATAATCTTTTAGCATTCTATTACTGTAATTCGTGGATTCAACTAATAAGTACAATACTTAAATTTATATCCTTTTCATTCAATAAGACCTATTCGGGCCTCATTTTTACGGGGTTGTCCACTGGCCTGTTCAACTGCCTGAGGCATGGCTGCTACGAACAGCGATTAAACAAAATAATTATTTGTAAAGTAAAAAAAATTGGGTCAAGATATCCTTTTATAAAAATGTGAATAAATCATACAACATTCGTATGCTCAGCTTTAATATACTTATCGAAGTTGAGCATGAAACGGTTTTATACAAACCCAGGTCTGTCCTTTGGAATGATAGGGCGGTTTAATAACAAAGCCAAATTGACTATCAAAAAGACTGTTATAGCGATGCCATGCGAGCTATTTGGGCTGCTGTCGGAACGTATGGAAACATAAATATGATCCCTGTTCATTTTCCCCTCGGATAAAATAATTCTTCGATACCTTTTTAGCGCATCAAGAGCATTTTGCGCATCCAGGTGTTTTTGCCCGTTGTTAGTTTATAAAAATAAACACCGGCTGACAGACCAGCTGCATAAAAGCGGATTGTATATTTCCCGGCTCTTTGATATGTGTTTACCAGGGTACGTATCTTTTCACCGAGTAATGTATAGACACTCAATTCAACTTCACCGGACTCCGGAAGCCGATAAATTATTATTGTGGATGGATTGAATGGATTTGGGTAGTTTTGTCTGAGAATAAAACCCATGCTCCTGTCCGGTTGCCTATTGTAAATGACGGTTGTATTATTACAATAGTAAGCAGAGCCTAGTTCCATTTTCGCAGAATTGATACCAAACTTATTTAATAACCATACCTGGCCCGTTTTGGCATTACCAAGGTAGATATCCCAATCTCCCTGGCCACCGCTACGATTACTAGAGAAAAAAACATAGTCTGTATTGGATACCGGAAACGGATCTGAATCATCGTCATTTATCTTATTAAAGGGGCAACGAACCGAAGTACCGTCTAACAGATTTCCAAGATAAACATCATCGTGATGATTTATAGTGGAGTACCATCTGGGATAAAAATAAGATGTGTCATCTTTAACAATAGGATAGTAACATCCTAAATGATTCTCAGTGGTTAGCGCCCTATCATTTGTACCGTCAATATCTATGATATAAATTTTAGAATTTTTCGTATAAACAATTTTTTCCCCGTCGGTTGTCGGATAAGGCATGGACTCTTCTACATCGAAGCCGTCTGATGTTACCGCTGTTATTTGTTTGGTGCTTAGATTAAGGATTTTTATATCGCCGTTCTGTTTAAAAACTATACGTTGACCATCAGGAAAAAATTTTGGGTCTTCATTCGGGATATTGTTATTAGGCGTTAACCTTTCAGGTTCGTTTTCGCTACCAACAGACCATAAATATATATTCCAGGAATTATAAGAAGACTGACCTGCGGGTTGGGCCATAAAAACCAGTTCTTTACCATCCGGTGAAAAATGGCCGTTAATAGTATGGTGAATATTCCAGTTTTTACTTATTTCAACAAGAGTGTCCGCCCCAAAGTCATAAATAAAAAGTTTACCATCCCCGCTACTATAATCCGTATAAGAGTGGAAAACCAGTTTTCCTTTATTAATAGGGAAAGAATCGGAAGAGGCCACTGAGTTTCCGTTCACATCAGCATGGCCTAAACCAAAAGCCGCCATGGTAAGAATCAGCGCAAACAGGATATCAATCCTCTTAAATATCATTATTTTTACCTACGGATAGCCTATACAAAGTTATTGTATTAAAATCATTTTTTGAATAGCGTTTTGGTTGCCAATTCGCAGGTGCGCAAAATATACCCCGCTGGGCAAGCCTGTCGCCTCAAACCGAACGCTATAACGGCCGGCATTTTGCTGCGCCTTAACTAAGCTTTGTATTTTCTTCCCAAGCAAACTGTAGATGCTCAGCTCCACCTTACACGTCTTGGTAAGCTGATAGCTAATGGTTGTGGTCGGATTGAACGGATTGGGATAGTTTTTAAAAAGACGGAATTCACGGGGTCTTTTTTTTCCCCCGTCGAAGTCAGAAATACCGGTAAATATATTTGTATCTATATGAACCGGTATAAGATGCACTCCGTCGGTATTGTAATCACCCATTACAAAAAGGATAATATATCGATTGTTCCATGTAGTATTGCCTGTAGTATCCTGAATGAACTTGCTCCATATTCCCGTTGCTTTCCACTGGAAAGGTTGTAGTTCAGAGTTCTCATCGCCGATAATTTTTTTGTAAAATGAAATTTGTTCGTCGGTTATTTTGAGTACATTTAAATCATTTTTGCCGGTAGGATAAATATAGATATAACTTTGGGAATTCTCATCCCATTTTACCGCCGGTTTTGCTTCCTGAAAAACAGCGCCGGGTACCGTTCTTTGTAGTGTTTTATTACCCAGAGTATCAATAAGGCAAAGTTTACTGTTATTTGAACCTTTTCTTTTGGCAATCACCACAAACTTTGATATATGTTCAAGCCAATTCACCTGCTGATTAACAAATTGAGTACCCTCCAATATTCTGATATAGGGCGTACTTTTTACTTTTCCATCCTGCTCATACACCACGGCGGCATTCAAGTTTTCCGTATCCTCAATCCACACACAAAGAGCGCGACTGTGGCTTGATGTGCTTTCAATTACCGGCCACCAATGATATTCGGTTAACGGTGTTAAATCGAGCGTTTGCAGCGAATCACCCGTTTCATCGTCGTATACTCTTATTTTAACCGCGCTTATTCCGCTGTCTCCCATATTATCGTCAACATATACAGCTAAAAATTTATTCTTTATATGGCCGCCTACTGCGGAATGCTGTGCATCCGGTCCACCGGCGATCAGAAAATTCTTTTTAATTATGGTGCCATCCGGCAGATGAATCTGTCCGTGTACATTCACCGCCTCATTAGGGATATTAGAATCGCTGCCATCTTCGAATACGCTAAAGATATAGTTATTAGCCGGATTTATCGAAGTGCTAATCGGTTCCTGTGCTTCCCAGACTGAGATATATCGTTTGTCGTTTTGTTTGGTTATTAAAGATCCATCCGAAGAAAAACATACAATGCGGTTAAAAACATCGTGAGTCCAGGGAGAGCCTGCGGAACTAGACCAGGTTATGTAGTAATTGGCCTGCCCACTTGATGTGGTATATTCTTCAATAGTGATTCCATGCTCATATTTCCATATTTCCCATAAGGGGTCTAAATTTTGGGCAAATACTTTTATACTTAGGAAAAAGGATATGAATAAAAATGTTAGAAAATATCTCATTGAGCCCTTTTTACTTCTATTTCAACAAAGGAATAAACAAATTTCCGGTTAGATGCGTAAGTAGATGATTACATATCTAATCGTATAAACCGATGAAGTGTAGAAACACCTAACCGGAAACTTTTCCGCTACTTCTATTTCAACTGTTGCTTATTTGATCAGAACCATTTTTTTCATTTCAACAAAACCGCCGGACTGAATTTGATAAAAATACACACCGGAAGGAAGGTCTATCGCCTCAAATTTAACCTGGTGCGAACCAGCAGTTTGTTTTGCATTGACTAAAGTACTCACCTTTTGCCCCAATAAGTCATAAACTTCGATCGTTACATGACCGGCCGTTTTCAACGAATATTCTATTGTGGTGGAAGGGTTAAAAGGATTCGGATAATTTTGCTTTAGCTCAAAAGTATTAATTATATTCGGCTTTTCGTCGCCGATGGCCGTTACCGGTACCGTGCCGAGCACCATATTATCAAAATAGACTATACCGGAATCGGCAATGGTGCCTGTCGTGTCGGCAAACCATCTTTCCCAATTGCCCCATTCGAGATAAAAACCTTTAATAGCGTCCGCGTCAAAGCTTCCGTTTAAAGCATCTCCCTGCATTACTAAACCGGTCTCTCTGCTATCGCTTTCTTCGAGCGGAACATAAATAGCATGCCAACCAACTGTGTTGTCATAAACACCGTAAGCATCAAAACCCCACATTTCTACCGTTCCATTTTGATCATAATCTGCCTGATCCGGATTATCGAGCAAAATTAGCGAAAATGCGATACTATCTTTATACTCGAAAGTCATCGGTTTTTCAACATAATACCAGATGGTCAGCGTATCGTAAGCCGACATATCAATATTTTGCAACGAGTCAACCTTATGGGCGAAACTGCAGCCTCCGCCATAATCCACGATGTCCAGTTTCCAGTCGCATTTTAAGGCCGCCGCACCCTCATGACCCGCTAAAGTGGAGTCATAGCTAACATTGACATATCCGTCGCCGGAGCACCAATAATCGAACCATTCGGTAATATCGCCATCAAAAGGTTCTACCAATTGGGCCTGCAACGATAAAACTGGTAATATAAGTAAGAGTAAAAATAAACGCATGATTACCTCCCATAAATTATTGTTCAAGTTTTGTAATTACAATTAATTTTTGCAATGCCTCCTTTCTTTGATAAACACTGTTTATTGTCTACCGTTATATACCGCTCCCCGTTTAGCCGTATATACGCGGATGATTTCCTTTTTAGCCGGCACTTCCACTTTATGTATATAATAAAAAAAATCGCTTTCATCCCAGGCTAGGCCAATTGCCGGAGGCGGCAAAACACCTTCTAAAAATGGGGATACGCTCTTATCGGTATAGATTACCGTAACCGGATTTTCCGCATTAGAACTGATATACAAATCGCCTTCTGCAGAAAATGTTATAGCCGAGATAAGGTTCTCGCTGTTATAATCCGACCAATCAAATACTAGCTCTTTTGACCCTAACGAATCCGAAGATGAAATTATGGAATTACGCCAGATTTTTTGAAAAATCTTTAATCCTTCAGGGGTTTGCTGCTTATACTGCCCGGCAATATACACATAGTTTTCAAAAAGCCGTAACGAGACGATAGCAATTGTATCGTAATCGGCCACCGTCTCGATCGTCTTATCACCCTTAATCCGATAAATACTGTTGCCACTGCCGCCTATGTAAATATTGCCATCCGTATCAAAATCGAAGGTTTGTACTTTACCCGGTAGCCTCACATACTGTTCGGCATTCCCTCCTCCGGGTGGAATACGATAAAATTTCTTATTATTTTTTCGACAAATGAATAACGAACCGTCCGGCCCAAATTTCATTGAAGGCTGACCAATGGGAAAGTTTACTCTTCCATATTCGATCCGAGTGGTATCCTCAGCGATTTGTTTATAGATAATCCTTTGGCCGGTAGCATTGGTGATTAGCGCATAGAGATTATTATCTTTATCGAATTCGATATCCTGGACGAATTCATCTTCAGTAAAATTACCATAAACATTTGCCGGCGATATGAGTCGATATGGGTAGTATTTCCCACTTTCGTAAGAACCAATAACATCCAGACGCAACGTTGCCGAATCGCTAATAACAAGCGGGGGAATAGCCGTAATCTGAGTCTCAGTAGCAGACAAAATAACACCACGATTGCCTTTTACGGTAAGGATATTCTCCTTTGGATTTCGAGAAAAATTAGAACCATTCAGTGTAATGACCTGAATACCGGCATAGGATCCTTCTGTAGGAAAGACACTTTGAATTACCGGTTGTGGCCTTCCGTCAGAATTCGGGTCCCAAACCCCGTTTGGTATTTCATTTTTGCATCCGATTAGCAAAAATATTGTAAAAAAAACTAAAAATAATATGCTTTTAATATACATTGTTCACTCCCGGGTAGTTAAAATGAAAATCTAAAAGTGAATCTCTGAACAGTATTGAAAACGCCGAAGGGGGTATAGGCATAATCAATAGCAAACTTCAGATAATTTAAACCCAAACCAAAATTTATGTTGTTTTCATCATTACCGGAGCGGTAACCGAATCGCAATTGAACGATTTTCCGAAAGGCATATTCCACACCGACATTAAGCTGCTCCCTGTGAGAACGATAATGCACCGCGTCAACGGAAAGAAGCACCTGATGCCGTTCGCTGGAGCCCAAAAAATCCATTGCATCCATGGAAACACCTATTGAGAATTCCAGTGGCATTTGGAAACCCTCACTGACATATTTTACCTCAGTTGAAAAATTGCGGACAAACATGCCAAATTTAAGACTTTTAAATCCTGTTCTGAAAATAGTACCGAAATCAAAAGCCACGGGAGTGATAGCGTTTTCCGTTTTACTCAAAGAGGAATCCATTATACTTACCACGCTTACACCTAAATTTTGATGTACTATTTTCACCTGACCCCCAACGGAAAATTTATTGGTCAAGGCGCGGGCGTAGCCTAATCCTATGCTATACGCAGTGGGCTTAAGTATATTCGTTTTTAAGTATCCCTGCTCATTTTCGCTGTGAACGGTTCCTTGAATCTTTCCATAATCAACCGACAAAAAACTTATACCAAAAATGCCATAGTTGCCTCCGGCCGGAGCAAAAGACAAAGAGATGGTATGATGATAGATGCCGGCGATCCAGTTATTTCGGCTGAGGGAAACATCAAACAGTTTATTCTGATGCGCCATGCCGGCAATGTTGTAAAATAAAGCGGCGGATTGCATATCGATAGTCGTAACCGAGCGCCCCAGAGCCGCTGCACGGGCATCGCTGGTGACGCTTAAAAACTGCATACCCGATTGCGCCAGTTTTACGGGGACTTCCGCATGAAGTATACTAAGTAACAACAATGTCGGTATTAAGATTCCATATATCTTGTTTTTTATTTTCATGGTAAACTCCTGATTTACCTTCTTAACGAATAATTATTATTTTACGAGTTGTCGTTTCACCATCCGGTGTTTCGAAATGAGCAATATATATCCCGCTTACTACAACCTGCCTGGAAGAAGTAATCGAATTCCAAAATTCATCACCGGTACCGTCTGTATGCTCAATCGTTTTAATTAGATCACCCCGTTCGGTGTATATCTTGATGGTGCAAACCGGAGGTAAATCAAAAAAAGCTATGCGGTCCGGCGCGTTTTTGCCAAATTGTTTGGCGCGAATATCATACGGATTGGGAACCACCACAATGTTTTCTAACCCCTCTTTGGCAGGACGTCGCAGAAAAGCGGGTTCATTCGTCAAGGTATAAAACATACTACTGGTCAGGGGGACTCCCGGATGAACCGGATTAGTGGAACCGTCGTCATAGGTCTGAATATAATAATAGTAATCCAAACCTCGAATGGCGGAAGTATCGGCATATTCATTTACAATATTTGGTTTTTCACAGGAAAATATCTGTTCCCAGCTCGTGCTGTCGCGTCGGTTTACCGCCCGGTATATTTTATATCCCTTAAAATGAGTCCAGTCTTCCGCATTGGCAGACCAGCTCAGAAGAATACGATCTCCGCCGGATTTTACCGTAAAAACTTCCGGAGGCGGTGGTGGTTGAGGAACGTTAAAACCGTTTTTATAAGCCTCCATCGCCCGATTAAATATCATAAATAAAGAGTCCCGGCCTGTAAAAACCCATTTGTCTTTGTATTCATTGGGATCGGAAGTAGTGGAACCATCCGGCAGCATATAACCGCCGCTTCCCTCACCGGAAATACCTTCCAGCCATTTTTTACCCACTTCAATACCCTTTTCACGACTGATTCCGGCAACCGCTTCGGCTATCACTATGTGAATACTATCGCCTGGATTCAGGTCGTATGGGCCAAAACCCTGCGTTTGCACATAGCCTCCGGCATCGGTACCATATTCGTTTGCCGGGTGACCATCCACTAAATCCGCATGACGCTGACCTGGCGCCGGATGTCCGGCGGTCATCGCCTGGTAGCGGCTGGCCATTAGAGTTTGATTATACTGTGCATTGGCTCCGCTGCCATATTGAATAAGCGCATCATCCGCACCTTGAAACATCGTGGTTGCTGGTTGATACGGGTCGTCATTTTTATCATCCGTTGCCTTATCCGCATGAAGAGTAATCACTCCCACAAATTGTTGTGCCGACAAATGCCCGTCTTTATTTACAAAAGGTCCACCGATATTATCGAAAGTGAGGGCGGAATGACGACCATGCCAGGAGAACAAACAGCGTGGAGGGGCATTTTCGGACCAAACAGGCGGAGGTCCAGGATCGGATGGCGTTTCGTTACGTGCATCGTTGACCGTATTTCGTCCCCAGTTCACTTCATCGGGATAATCTCCCTCTTGCCAGGCCTCATGACCAATCGCATATCTATATTGAAAGAAAAATACTACATCGGTTAATTTTCTTGATATTGTTGTTCCCTTTTTGTCTATAATCCCCGTATTCTTGAAAACATAATCGTAAATAAAATACTGATTGTGATATTGCTGCGAATTATAATAGATTTTTCGGGTCATTGTAATACCGATTGAACTATTCACAATATTCCGGATCATTCGGTCGGTGGGTAAATTCTCATCGATATCGTCCAGGCGGTCCGTATATTCCAGATCGGAAGCGATTATATCATCTACCAGAACGAGAGGGTGATTATGTCTACCGATTAGCTCTATTTCTACCGGCATCAATGTGTATTGTCGGTCAATCATTTGTGATCTTGGCCCTACCGCCACAACCTTGTACGGGTAAGTAACTTCAGTAACCGGATCATCGAAGTTTGTCGTACCTATCCACAGGGCTTTACCCACCATGGTATCCTGCCATCTGTATAAAGCAGGCCAACGCAACCCATCCTGCTGCTCATTACCGGTTGCGTTACCGGTTCGCCCCTCTTCGGGCTCACTACCAGCGTCTAAATACCAGTTATGCAGCGGCCCTATTTGTATCCATTTTACTTCCTGGGCCGATACAGGCCAAATTACAAAAAGAACCATAACTGTGACGCTTAAATATACTTTGAGGTTGTTTATAAATGTTGTCTTCATTTTAACCCTTTATACTTTATTTGGTTCTTCTGTTAATTCTTGATTTAAGCAATATCCCGTTTATATAATTCTATGACAAATTTCTATTACCAATGCTTTATTACCTTTGCAAGTTCTTCTTTTCCTCTTAATGTCTTATTTCATACCATCCAGCACAAAACTTGTTTGCCTTTGCTACTTTGGAACAACCGACCTGTTTAAAAGTTAAATGATATCTTTAAGCCAAAAAAGATATCTCTGGGATTCAAAAACGTAAATGACGTTTGGTTGGGCATATCAATGTAGGCTTTATCTTCCAGTATTCGCTTCATACGTCCGGATTCAACCTCTGCCCAGCCGGAGGAGGTATACTCTACATATTTTTTTGATGTCATGTCATAATAAATGAGTCCTTCTTTGGGGCTCGTAATATTGTCAATACTTCCAATCGGCTGGATGGGTTGGAATGGGACCCCCGGTTTCCGGCTATCCCCGGGCTGATCATCCCCAGGGATGTAAACACTACCTATCTTTTTAGCTGTTTCTCGGGGTAGGTGCAAAGACCTCAAGTAATAATATCGATCCTGGCCGTCATAAAAACCATAAGAAGAGAATTCTTTGAAATTAAATAAATTGGCAATATCAACTAATAAGGTTAAGTTAAATCTGTTAAAAGAGAATACCTTGGAAATTCTCATATCCATATTATGAAAATCCTTCCATTGAATATTATATTGCAGGCCCGGACGATCGTTGGGATTCCAGGTGTCCCAATCTCCTGAACGCCAATAGTAAATAAAACTCGTTTTCCAGTCGGCCAGCCAGTTAAACCCTATCCATTTGGGACCAAAATCGGCCGGCGTAAATAGATTCAGGTTAATGCGGGCATAAGGCTGCGGCAGAGGTTTTTCCTGATAGGGATTCTTGGCCAAATAGTCTCTCTGGTCAGCGGGATTCTCGAAATGTTCTTCCACGCCAAAATATCCACTGGTGTACACCATATACGTATAATTGGCAAAACCGCTTATCCAGAGACCATTATCTCTGTGTAACGAAATTTCAAATCCACGAATATCCTGGTAATTATTGTTTTCTTCTTTCCAGTAGTTTACCTTTTCACTGATATCGACATAATGTACATAACTTCGTTGGGCTGAAATATCTTTATAATAACCAGCCAAATGGACTAAGAATAGATCTCCGATTGCTTGTTCATAACCCAATTCATAAGCGACTGTTTTTTCCAGAGACAGCGAAGGATCTCCAATGGATATAAGTTGATTAAATCCTGTGCGCCGCATTTCGTAAATCCCTTCGGCTGAGGGCAGTTGTCGGAAGTGACCATAATTGAAATACAATTTGGCGTTTTCTCCAATCGGATGAGCGATACCCAGGCGCGGACTAAATGTAATCTGCGGTTTAATCGATTTCATTTTAATATTAGCTTCATCACTTTTGGTATATTTGTCCGAATAAAACTCTCTATCATAGGGTTTCACATCAGGCCAATCTGTATTGGGTTGATAATAATCGGCTCGCAAGCCTATATTGGCAATAAAACCATTGAATTCTATTTTATCCTGCAAATAAAAAGCGCCGAGCAAAGGTGATTTATGCAGTTTATTCCAAGAAACATTTCCCGGAAACTGAGAATTATGACCGCCGTAATCAAGATTCAAATCCGTAGAAGATAATTCTATACCTCCTTTGAACAGATGATGTCGTCCCCATTGCGAGGTCATATTCAATTTTGCTGCAAATGTCCCTGTACGGCTATAGTCCCGTGCTTCGCCAATATGACCGCCCATATGAAACCCGGCCATACCATTTACTGAATTGTCGATGTAACCAAAGGGCGCTTCATCAAGATAATAGCCGGGGAATACTTCATGTACACGGCTGGTATCACGCCAATATAAGGGTTGGGTAAAATATTTATTTGTAGAATACTTCAGGCTGGCTTCATAGTAAGTTGACGGACTTAGGGTATGTGTCAGCTTAAAAGAAATCAGAGAAAAATATTTGGTAGAAGCGCTGAAGAAAGCATCGGAATATAGTCTTGTTTCTTTGAAATAGCCATCACTTACTCCTGCAGCAACGTTCCAAATATCCGTGAATAGTGCGGTTCCCGATTCGGTATTGGATGCGGTTCCAAAAATTTCACCATATACCCCTGTTACACTTAACTTCATGCTGGGAGTAATATCGGAAGAAAGTTTTAGTAAAAAATTATGATTGGAATATCCTTTTCGTGAAAGCGGAACAAGATATTGTGTATTGTAATTACGATAAGCTGCATAAAAGCGCAAACCACCCAATTTTTTTCCGATAAGCGGCACCGGCCCACCAAAACCTATGTCAATATTATAATCCGGTTTAGTAATATGACCATCCCGGCGATGCTGCCAGGCAAAAATACGTTGAGCAGCGGTTGGGGAAAGGTCATCGCTCGGATCATCATTCTCGTAGGTTCTTCTTGATATTTCATTCCAACCTACAAATTTAATATACTGTCTTTGTGTGTATTCATCCCAGCCACCCTTATCCGTGCCTTCCCAACAAACTGCATCATCAAAATACGGGCGTAACCAGAATGAATTTCGATCAAAAGGTGAAATTCCAAAATTTTTGGGAGCTGGTGGGCTATAGTTCACGGTGATGGCTCCGCTATATTTTTCTCTGTTTCCGTCCTTGATCACCGTATTTATTATACCGGAGCGTACATTGCCATATTCGGCATTAAACCCGCCCGTTTGTACAGCGATTTCCTGAACCGCATTCAATGGTAATGAAGTAGTCAAAGGCATATTGGTACGGTTGTCTTTAAAACTAAAACCGTCCAATAAAAACCCGGTTTGTTCAAGCCCTCCCCCTCGAATAGATAAATTCCGTTCTATTCCCGCTTGCAGTCCAATTATAGCAGCCATATCCAGAATAGGAAGACTTTCAGCTTGCTTCATTTCAATATTTGTTACGCTGGCGGAAACATCTCGTCGTACTTTTTCGTGCTTTGCGACAACAGTAATCACATCTGTCATTAATAACTCAGATTCGAGTTCGATATTTAAATTTGTTGTAAGGTCAATATGTACTCGGACACCCTGTATAACCTTTTCAGTATAACCGATATATGTAATCTTAAGGTTGTACAAGCCGGGCGGAACATTAATAATGGTAAAATATCCATCCAAATCGGTTGAGGCTCCCAGAAATGTGCCTACTATTGAGATGTTAGCACCCGGTAAAGCTTCTCCTGTTTGTGAGTCTTTTATCAATCCGCTGATTTTACCAGTGGTTGCGCCAAAACATAAGATTGGAATTAAAGCAAAAATGAAAATTGTTAAAATTTTTCTTTTACTCATGATACGAATTCCTTAGATAATTTATTTTTTAATGCTCAACCAACGAAGCCGGTCTTTCGATATTCAATCTTTTATGTGCATTGTGTGCATCAAGGTAAAGCGCCGCAGCACCCAGCACAGCGATTTCAGGAACCATGTTTACTTTTATGGTAAATCTGTTTACTATATGTTTATATTCAAATGTATTAATCCTCTCCTGCATACTTTTTTTGAAGAAAGGAAATGCCTTACTTACGGAACCGCCCAAAACAATAATTTCCGGATCGTACGCCAAAAGAATGGTTCTGATAAGCATACCTACATGTTCTCCAAATATGGCAAAGATTTCCAAGGCCTTGCGGTCGCCTTGTTTAGCTTTATTGTACAGTTCTTCTCCGGAAACCCCATATTCAATTTTAAAAAATTGTCCGCTGCAATAGTATTCATAGGTATGGCCTAAATAAAGGAGCAAACCGACTTCACCTGCACTGCCACTCAGCCCACAATATAACTTTTCATCAATAATTAATCCCGCTCCTACTCCAGTACCAAGGATAAGTCCTACAATATTTTTATAATTCTTACCGGCTCCGAAATATTTAACCCCCGCCACGAAACAATTTGCATCGTTATTTACATAAACCGGCAGGTTAAAATGATTTTCAAGATGCTTTTTAAGATGTACTTCCTGCCACGAGGGAATGTTTTGTACAGCGTAAACAATCCCCTTTTCGATGTCAACCGGGCTGGGTACGCCAATTCCTATACCAGCTACATTTCCGTTCGACACTTCTTCGATGGCAAGAACTACCTCGCCCAACACTTTTTGTTCCGAATCTCCGGCAGATACAGCTTGGGTAAATAGTTTAGCCACTTTATTATTTTTAATTAAGCCCGAGCTTATTGAGGTTCCACCCAGATCAACACCTATTATTGACTTATCTTCCATATCCAGTTCCATTTTTCAACTTTCTCCGTTTTTCTTTATCTGAACAGTTTCATTAGTAATTAAAGGCAAAATGTTCTTCGCCTCCGACTACTTTTAGCAACGGATTGATGGCCATGCTGCAGGTGGCCATCGCCAAACTCAGTCCGAAGCTATCAATAATATCCGGAATTAACGGTCCAAGAATATTTGTTAAAAAAGAAATAACAAAAAAAGTGTACATTATCAGAATAACGATCGAGTAATTACGTTTCATAATAATATTAATTTAACCTCTGTTTGATTAGCAATAGGCTATTATTATTTTGCCTAAATTACCAAGTCGAAATGGCCCCCTTATGTTTCCGGTCCTTTACCGTAGTAATACCATTTTTTTCGCACCGATAATACGATTATCTAATTTTACCTGGTAATAATAAAACCCGGTCGGCAGAAGACTTCCGTTAAAAGTATATTCATACTTGCCCGCCGATACCTCCTCGTTAATTAATGTATCAATCAGATTACCCTGTACATCATATATTCCGATAAAAACAGATGCCTTGCGCGGTAGGTAAAAGGGTATTGTCGTTTGCGGGTTAAACGGATTGGGATAATTCTGTTCCAGATAAAAACCTGTGGCTTTATCTAAGGTATTATCCCCGTTCAAGCTTGCGGGCGATATTACATTATCAAATATTTTTTCCACACAGCCGTTCTTGGATAGCGAAACGAAATAAACCGAGTTTTCTCCCGTAAATATGCCGTCCGTTCCCATATATGACCAGTCATAAGAATCGGATATCACATTATTCAAAGCAATGCTCGCAGCGCTTAGTTCCAACACTGCCAGGCCATTGGGGCTTGACGGATAAACGGCATAGGCAATATTGCTACTGTCTTTGACGGCGGGCTGAGCTTCGCGAACAATCTCCGGTAATGAAAAATTTTGTGCTGTTTTTTGCCCATTTTCATCCAGTAAAAAGGAAAAGCCCCCCCCATTATGGTAAGTGCCGATAATTAGAAAGCGTTGAATGGATGGAATGTACTCCACATCATACGTATAGTATTTTACTTGTTGAGCGATCCGGGTATTGCCTTTTACCGTGTTGCCATTAGCCGGGTTGTACACCGCGTACATTAAATCCACATACTCTTTACCATTAACAAATCTTTGCCATAATAACAGGGCATGCTGAGGAGACCCTGCTACAAGCGGCCACCAGTCTCGGTATGTATTTCCAACGGATATATTTCTTTCCCGCTTATAATTCCCTGCGGAATTATAAACTTTCAACATGACATCGTCCCCGGAGCCTAAGTCATCTACACCACCTCCATCAACCCAACCTTCGGAGTAGAAGACGACAAAACGGTTCGATACCGCCGCTACATGCCCGGAGTGGCCACCGTCCAGCACCATGTTAGGATAAGGTTTTACATCCGCTAAGTCATTATCGTAAACGCCGTAACGCTGACCAATCGTGTTATTTACATTCCAGCCGTCTTCATTGGTTATCATTATGTTTCCGTCACTTGCAACGGCCGAACTGGCTGGTTCCTGCGCTTCATCTTTGGAAATGATCCTGACCGGATTCAGGACAGGATTGGACGGCTCGATCAAGGAATAATAAATATCATGGGTCCAACTCCCGTCCGGCGCAGAACCCGTGGGCGGGTTGCCTGAGCTGGCCCAGATAAGCCAATAGGTACCGTCCGTACGGGGAACAAAATCGATACCATGTTGGTATTCGCGCAGGTCTTCCTGGGCTTGCACCAGAGAAAATAAAAGCAACGTTATCAATAGCAAGCGGATTATAGCGGTCTGTTTAACTTCACAGGCAGTAGATGTAATTTTTTTTGTACTCATTTTTTCTTTCTTTATAAATTGTATTAAGCTCTCGATGCTGCCTTCCGCTTAATTTAAGTACCAGGATTGAGGGAAAAATCGCTAAACCGTATAATTCACAGTTCATGTACACATGTTTGTAATATTGAACATCTTCTGAACAGGATATTTTGTGTTTTCATTAATCACACACAATGAAAATAATTCTAATTATTTTTTACATTCCAGCCGCTATATTTAAAAACCGGTTCATTGCCGTCTAAATCACTTTTTTTATACTTTGCCGACAGACTTTTCCTCTCTCCCGGCAGCAGAGTTATATAATTATCATCCCAAAATATCGGCAGAACCGATTGACCACTGGCACCCTTCTCCACCTTCAGTTCGATAAAGAAGGCCAACACATCCGTGGGGTTATGAAGTTTTACCTTAATTCTTTGCCATCCATTGGCATCATCTACAAATGTGTGCTCGGCCTCAATCTCAATTTGCGGCAGAGAATGAAGCGCTTTAAAATCCCCATATTGTTTAATGGGAGTGTAATACCATTCTGACCTTGCGTAATCTGGAATATCCGCTTTTTGAGATAGCCAGTAAAAATTATTGCTGATTTCCCGCCGTTCCGTATCCAGTAATTTTAAACTAAGGAAATAGGTTTCGCTTAACTCAGCCATCCCTGTCGTTCCCATTACATCGGCTGGCAATATTTTTTTTACGCTGTTTTTGCCAAGCTCAAAGGTCAGGGATTCATTCCATACTTCTTTTGAATCTATGTTAATAACCTTTATTACCGCTTTTAAATCCCTTGCCTCTTTAAAATACTGGTTAACGGCATAAATCGATTTATCATCGTAATTATAGACGAGATGCAGAGGATGGGCCGCTTTTTTAACGCCATAAAAAGCGCCGTTCGGCATCAGGTAGCTGTCAAAGAGCTGCCAATACATTTCCGGCCATGCCGAGTTAAACATCCATTGAATGATGCCTGTCGCTTTTGTCTTATTGACGGCGAAAGCTTCAAACATCGGCCGGATCAATTCATAGTTCATCACCTGTGCAACCTTGGCAAATTGTTGCGGGTTCTTCACCTGTCCGTATCGCTCATTCATAGCTTTTACAAAGCGATTCAAAGTATTAAAATTATTGCGTCCGCAATGATATTCCCAATAATGGTCAATCGGCCATAGATGCTCCTGGGGAATCATTTTTTTGATGCTTTCCAGCGGGGGAACCTGCGGGCCCGGCCCGGTTTCTGTATTAAAGCCGAAAGCCCCGCCGTTCTCTTTATCCTCATACCAGTAAACCGGGGGCGTGTAGGCATACGGACCGTTCATTTTCACACCGGTCGGCCCGCTTATTTCGCTCTTCATACCGCCTGCTGCGGCAAGGTATGGCCTGGAAGGGTCTATTTTTTTTAATACTTCAAGATACCTCTTTTCCAAAGCCGGTCGGGGCAATTTATCACTTCCACCAAGCCAGACTAAAATAGAAGGATGGTTACGGAACATAGTGATTTGGTCATTCCAGGATTTAACGATTAAACCGATTTCTTCATCTGTTTTAATACCGCCGAAATCATCACAGGCTTTGCCTACGTATTCTTCCCATTCCCATTGGCAGCTCCAGCCTACCATTATTAAAAGCCCATAGCGATCGCACAAATTGTATAAGGTGTGGTCTTTTCCCCAAAACCCTTCCAGGCGCAACGTATTCAGATTCATGTGTTTGGCGTATTTAACTTGAGCTTCCAGCTTTTCCGGCGTATCAGCCAGCAACAAATCATCTACCCAACCGCCACCTTTTATCAGGATTGGTCTGCCGTTTATTTTATATCCGCGGTAGCCTTCCTTAGTGAAATAGTCCTCTACTTCACGAATACCAAAGGTAAGCGAGTCATAATCGGAGTCCCTACCTTCAACCGAAAGACGAAGTTGCAATTGATATAATTCCGGCTGGCCGTAATTATTGGGCCACCAAAGACGTGGATTTTTTATTTTGAGCACGCTCTGTTCCTGTGGTGTTATTTTTATCAGCCGGGTTTCGCGGGGTTGCAAAGTGATTTTCCGGTTAAAAGATATTTCATCTATTTGGCCGTTTAAGCTAGCGGTAACTGTTTTATTGCTATGATTAGATAGTTCAGTAGAAATATATAGCTCTGCTTCCTTTAAGGTTTTAAGATTTACTTTTGTTTGCACAAAGGTATTCTTTATAGAAACCGGCCCGCTAAAATGCAGGGTAACCGGCCGCCAAATTCCCATATTATTATCCGGCGGCCTGGGATTCCAATCCACAAAACCGAGAGTAAAATCACCGGGCCGGGGAGGAAAAACTTCAACAGCTAAAATGTTTTTACCGGATCGTAATTGACCGGTAATATCAAATTGAAATTTACGGAAAGAACCGAAAATAGTATCTGCCGCAGCTATTTTTTTGCCGTTAAGCCAAATATTAGCACGATAATTGATTCCGTCGAAATTTAGGAAGGCATTATTGCCAAGCTGTTCTTTATCAACAAAAAAATCTGTTTTATACCACCATGAATTCTCAAATTGTTCTGCCGGGATTTTTATAAGATTCTTACCAAAATAGATGTTTTTATAGACATTGTTCTTAACAAGCGCCGCTAAAACCGTCGATGGAACACCGGTTCTATACCAGACATCCGGATTTACAGTGGGACCGACGACTGTTTGTACATCGGCATCCAATTGTGCGGAGTTGGCGATCCACCAGTTTTCAGAGAGATCAATATCGCCTTTTTTCGGCGTCGGGGAAGATTGGCAGGCAATTAATAAAACAATAATTAAAAGGGTAAGAAAGCGAAAGGTCATTTTTAATGACATAATTTAGACAATCCTTCCTAATGTTATCGTTCTCTGTTAACGTTAACACTCTGTGTAAAAATATAATGAAGCAAAACAGATTATGCAATATTTTTTTATTTTTTATTCGTTAGCAAAGGAGTATTACCCTATTTTTGGAAAAATATCGCTTCAAAATAAACGCTTTCCGACAAAAAAAATTGGTACTTTTTAGTTTTATTATTATAATAACAGGTGTTGATAACGGTAACATAAAGTTGTATATGCGGTAGGAATATATTATGAAAACCACTATCTCCGATATTGCCCGCCTGGCCAATGTTTCGGCTATGACCGTTTCCCGGGTGATCAACGGTACGGGCCCGGTAAAAAAAGAAACCGCCGAACGCATCCGAAAACTGATAGAAGAACTGAATTACCAACCCAATTTGCTTGCCCGCAGTTTGTCCAGCAAGCGCACTATGATGATTGGCGTAATTATTCCTAAAACCGAACATCTTTTTCTGGATAATTACCTGGCCCAAATACTAAGTGGAATAAGCGACATTTTGCAGGAAAATAATTACCGCCTTATACTCTATCCTGTGGAAAAGAACAACAGCGACCATCAGGAATATCTGAATATCGCTCTCAACAATTTGGTTGACGGTCTTATCCTGCTTAAAATTACTTCCGCCGATCCACGCCTTCAGCCATTATTTGAAAGCGGATTTCCCTCTATTCTGGTGAATTTTAAACAGGATACTCCCTTTTGTAATTTTGTGGATAGCGAAAACATCCGCGGCGCCCGGATGGCGGTAAAATACCTTTATGATAACGGTCATAGAAATATTGGTTTTATGAAAGGTTTTATGGCGGAAGTTAATGCCCAGGATCGATATAGCGGTTTTATAAAAGAGATGAAAAAACTGAACTTATCGATTAACAAAAATTGGATTGTCACCGGTAATTTTGACCAGCATAAAGCCTATGAAGCGGTTGGAGATATTTTAAAACTTTCCAGTAGACCAACAGCACTTTTTTGTTCTGATGATTATATGGCTATCGGCGCTATGCTACGTTTTAAGGAAGCCGGACTGCGCATACCGGAAGACATTGCCATAATCGGTTTTGATGATATCGAGTTGGCCACTTATGTAAAACCAGCCTTAACTACCGTTCGTCAGCCAATGTTCGATATGGGCGAAGCCGCCGCCAGAATTTTGCTTGACCTGGTCGCTAAAAAGTTACAACCGCCTGTGCACCGTTTTATGAAGGTGAAATTAATAAAACGGGAATCCGCATAATACAAACAGTAATAGCCAATGGAACCATTCATATTCCATGCATGACAGACCTCCTCTCTTTATGCCATTTTATATCACAATTGTATGGGGAAAGAAACCTGTCATCGGATAAACAGCATCTTTTTAGTTTCAATTTTTTTATTAACGATAATACGATGAAAATAGAGGCTCGTAGAAACGTTTACGCCTCGACCCTCTTTTGCACCCCGAACCATTTTGTAAACGTCGCTGTTTTGTTTTTTTCTTAAAAGGGTTCTTACCATTTTACCATTTATATCGTAAATTCTTACTCGTACAAAACCAGGTCTGTGCAACCTGGTTTTTTAAAAAGGATCAGCGATGGTAACGTCCCATCAATTGCGCCTGGGATAAAATATGCCCTTCCATGACGTCTAATAGCTCCATTTTAGTAAGACCCGCCTCCTCTTTTAGAACCACATCCAGGGCATACAATTTAAAAAAATAACGATGAGTACCACCGGGTGGGCACGGCCCTCCATATCCGAATTTCTGAAAATCATTCAGTCCCTGAAGTGAACCATCCGGTAAAACCCCTTTGGTCGGAACCTTTTCGGGAAGTCCCTTCTTCTCCGGGGGAATATTAAAAACCACCCAGTGCACCCATGTGCCGACCGGCGCATCGGGATCATCGGCAATCAGAGCCAAACTCTTCGTGCCTGCCGGCAGGTTGGTCCAGCTTAACGGCGGAGAGATATTCTTACCATCACAAGTATATTGTGTGGGAATAAGGCCGCCATCCTCAAATGCAGAGCTGGTAATAGTCAGCGCCATGATTTTCCCTCCTTTATGTTTCGTCTGTCGGGTATTCTGTTTTTTACAAGCAGCAAAATCCATCAAAATTATCAACAAAAAGATAAATATTCTGCCCATAAGGCTCTCCTCCCAGATGAATGACCTCTCCGGATCATGGCATATCTTACTATTTTAGTGCGTAGATTGCAATACAAAATTACTACTGGAAACCTCGAATATCCGTAGTGGTGTTTACTCATTTTTTATTCGGATTAAAATTAAATTCGTACTGCAGACAACTTAACGGACAATGATTTTCCTTATCGTCGTAATCGGTATCTTTTTACTTCGGGAACAACTTTTTTTTACTGGAATTAAAAAATAATAATGCGTAAGCTCGGCAGAAAGAGAATTTAAAACAGGAAGTATCGATGCAGATTATCGCTATAGGAGCCGGAGGATTTATCGGAGCCGTTTTTCGTTACTGGCTTTCGGGATGGTCTTATAATATACTTGGGGCAAAACTTCCCTACGGAACCTTAATTGTAAACGTGATCGGCAGCTTTTGTTTGGGCCTATTTATTACCCTGGTTACTACTAAGTTTATTGTCAGTGATGTGACCCGCAATCTGATTGCCATCGGTTTATTGGGCGCTTTTACCACCTTTTCAACTTTTTCCTATGAGACCATCGCTTTGGTCCAAAACGGATTGATTTTAAAAGCGCTTGTAAATATCCTGTTAAATGTATTTCTTGCCCTCATAGCCGTTTGGGTGGGAATCATCACAGGACGAGTTCTTTAACAGAAAGGGGTGAACCATGAAAATTGAAGGGATCGGTAAACTTCTGCGTATCTACATCGGAGTTCAGGATCGTTACCACGGTCAACCGCTCTATGAGGCCATTGTGGTTAAAGCCAAAGAGATGGGCCTGGCCGGAAGTACCGTCATTCGAGGTATTGAAGGTTTCGGTGCGGACAGCCGTACCATTCATCGCGCCAATATCCTACGCTTGTCTCAGGATTTACCTCTTCTGATCGAAATCGTAGACACGGAGCATCGTATCCGGACGGCTATCGAGGCCTTTAGTAAAATGCTGGAAGAGGGAGGCAACGGCGCCCTGATGACCCAGGAATCGGTTGAAATTCTGCGCTATCGCAAAGGAAAAGAAGCGGATGATGAAAACAAAGAATGAGCAGCTCTATATATACGGCAGACAACCCGTGTTACAGGCTCTACGTTCTTCACTGAAAGTAGAACAGGTGTGGCTTGCCAAAAATTTGCAGGGAAAAGGAATCGGACAAATCATCCGTCAGACCGGTAAACGATCGGTCCCGCTTCAGGAAATAGCAAAAAACGACTTACAACGATTTGTCGGTGCTGTGGTTCACCAGGGAGTCGTCGCCCTGGTTCAAAAGCCTCCGATACTTTCCCTTCCCCTGGTGAAAGAGTTGTTAAGAAAAATTAATGAACCCTTGCTTTTGATTTTGGATCAGATTCAGGACCCCCATAATCTGGGGGCCATCTTGCGTACCGCAGAAATCAGCGGAGTGGATTTGATTATATTGCCGGTAAAAGGCAGCGCGGAATTGAATGCCACTGTGGCCAAAACGTCCGCAGGGGCAATGTTCAATCTTACTTATTATTTCAGCCCCGACTTAACGAAAACTTTAACCGAATTAAAAACTCTGGGAATTAATATTTTAGCCACCATGCCTGCTTCCACTCAAACCATGTATGAGACGGATTTATCCGCTGCAGTTGCTATTGTAATCGGTAATGAAGGACGGGGAGTACGAAAACATTTACTCTCTTTTTGCGACCGACAAATAGCTATTCCCCAATTTGGTAAAGTGAATTCATTAAATGCGTCTGTTTCTACGGGGGTAATTTTATTCGAAGCGGTCCGCCAGCGCCACTTCACCGATTGAGAGGTTTTTTCATCTATTGTGTCCAATCGGTTTGCCGCTTAATTTAGGAAACGAGTAAAGTTTAGAAATATAACTATAAATTTCTCAGGAGAAGTAATGCATAAAATTCTTTGGGCTGATGACGAGATAGAGCTCTTGAAGGGCCACATTCTGTTCCTGCAAAAAAAGGGATATGAGGTCGATACGGCCACCAATGGTGACGACGCCCTGTATAAAGTAAAAAATACGGCTTATGATATTGTGCTCCTGGATGAAATGATGAGTGGCAAGGACGGTTTAACTACCCTCAACGAAATTAAAGACCTATTTCCCCATATTCCGGTTATCATGATTACCAAAAATGAGGAAGAAAGCCTGATGGAAGAAGCCATAGGTCGTCGGATCGACGATTATCTGACGAAACCTGTGAATCCCAGCCAAATTTTAATGGCCGTGAAAAAAATCCTCAATCGCCGCGATATCATTACCGAAAAACGTAGTGCCACCTATGCTCAGGAATTGTCCCAGATATCCGTTTCCCTGATGAATGCCCTGCATCCCGATGATTGGATTGAACATACTCTTAAAATATCGAAAATGGATATTGAGCTGGACAATGCCGATGACCAGGACTATCGACAAATTTTGTATGACCAGCGCAATGAAATCAATGTGGAATTCGGCAAATTCATTGAACGGAATTATGGCCAATGGGTCCAAAATCCCGCAGATAATAATCGACCTGTTCTGTCTACCGATATTATTGAAAAATATATTATTCCTCAGGTGAAGAAAGGCGGGAAAGCCGTATTCATGGTCATCGATTGTCTGCGTTTGGATCAATGGTTGACCCTGGAAACCAATTTTTATGACTGGTTTCGTATTCATCGGGACTATTACTATTCCATTCTGCCCACCGCTACCCCTTTTTCCAGGAATGCCTTGTTCAGCGGCCTCTTTCCTCTGGAAATCGAGAAGAAGTATCCCGAACTATGGTCGCTCAATGAAGATGATGAGAGTCTCAACCGCTATGAAAAAGAGCTGCTCGATCTGCAGTTAAAAAGGCACGGTCTTGATCTGGGCAATGATTTAAAATATGTCAAGATTATGAATACCGAAGATATGCGTAATCTTGAAAAAAACATGAGTAACTATTTAGACTCACGAGTTCTGGCCATTGTCATTAATTTTGTGGATATTTTGGCCCACAGCCGATCCGATTTGCCGATTTTAAAAGAAATTGTCCCGGATGAAGCCGCCTTCCGTTCCCTTACTCTCTCCTGGTTTGCCCATTCTCCAATCATGGGAGTTCTAAAAGCCATTGCCTCCAGCAAAATACCGTTGGTTATTACTTCCGATCATGGCAGTGTAAGAGGTCTCCATGCTACCAAGGTGATCGGCGATCGCGAAGCGTCTACCAATCTCCGCTACAAATACGGCCGAAGTCTCAAAGCCGACAGCAAACA
Organism: Calditrichia bacterium; assembly: GCA_026983775.1. Taxonomy (GTDB): domain Bacteria; phylum Calditrichota; class Calditrichia; order Calditrichales; family Calditrichaceae; genus JALSTK01. The sequence goes on along the minus strand of JALSTK010000006.1, from coordinate 49,962 downwards.
TGCTATCTTTGTTAAAAATCCGGCCGACTGGAAACTTCCCATGCATGGTATTAATACAACCTATATTTTTGCCAAAGAAGATTTTTATTTCGTCTATCCCACTAATTATAATAAGTATCTTAATTATTACAAGGATAGTTTTCAGCATGGCGGTGTATCCATCGAGGAAATGATATTACCGGTTATTTATTTAGAAGGGAAATAGACCTCCATAATTTGATTTAGTCCTAATTCCTTTTTACCTTTCTATCTTTACAAATCCTGTAGAGGGTAAGGTTTCGATCGACCCGAACCTTCCCGGGAGCTACCCATATCGTATATGAACAGTGATTTTCCGGGGTTGTAAAACATTTAGGTACCATTCGGCATGGATCAGAATTCAACCTTACCGGGCAGCTTAAAAAGATTTAGTTAAAAAAAATCCCGTTTATGCCGAGTAAAAGATAACGCTGAAATTCGCAACAGGCTAAATTTAATAGATCCATGAAAAATTCTGGTTTTAATTCTTTAATCGCCTTCATTTTTATTTTTGTGATAGTATTATCCCATCGTACCTACGCTCAGAAATTGCCGATAGTGGCCTATAACGTCGAATCCGGCCTTGCCCAATCCCAGGTAAAAACAATTGTCCAGGATAGCGCCGGTTTTCTCTGGTTCGGTACGGCGGACGGACTTTCCCGTTTCGACGGATTACAATTCCGAACTTTCAGCCACTGGGATGGATTGGCGTTTAATGATTTAAATTGCAGCTTTCAAGATTCGGACGGCACAATATTCTTCGGACATACGGACGGCAATCTCACCAAATATAATTTTAAAACAAGAACCTTTACCCCTATTCTACTGGATAGCCTGTCCCGGCATCACCCGGTAACAGGAATCGCTAAAGACAGGAACGGACATATCTGGATCGGTCTGGGGCAGGGGGGTGTACTTTGTTATAAAAAAGGCGATGCTTACTTAATAAATGAAACGAACGGATTACCCAGCAATGTGGTTCGCGACGTGATCTGTGTCGATCAATATGTATATCTGGCCACCGATAAGGGTCTGGTAAGAATAGATACCGGACATTTTAAAGAGCCCGCTTCCTTGCGGATACTCACCAGGAGACAGGGTCTGCCCTCCGATAATCTCTCTGCCTTGCTGAAAGACAACCGGCAACGGGTCTGGGTGGGAACCCGCGATTCCGGTCTGTTTCTGCTGCCCGAAGAAGAATTTGCCTCCGTTCGATTCCAGTATTCCCCGCGAAACGGTTTGGCCGGGAAATGGGTATGGGATATCTATCAGGACAGGAAAGGGAACCTGTGGATCGGCACCTTCTCCGGCGTCTCGATGATTGAGCATGCTGCCGACGGTACAATTCCGGCTGTAATTAGCAATATTACGGAAAAGAACGGCCTGAGTTATAATGGCGTATCCGCCATTTACCAGGATCGTGAAGGGAATATGTACTTCGGGACCTGGGGAGGCGGGGTTAATAAATACCGACCCGGTAACTTCGAATTATTCACCACGGCCGAGGGTCTTTTAAACAATACGGTCTGGCGAACGGTTGAAGACCTTAAAGGACGACTCTGGGTTGCTACCGAAGGGGGTATTACCATCTACAGAATGGAAAAACAGGGCAGATACCTTCAGAAAATTCATACCATAAGCAAGAAGAACGGACTTAAAACCGCTTTTGTAACCTCTCTAATGCTGGCCCGAAACGGAGACATATGGGCCGGACTCTACGGAGGCGGTTTGCTTGTTTTTAATCAATGGTTCGGGATAAAAAAATATTTCAGTACCCAAAACGGTCTGGCTTCCGACTATATTGTGGATATAAAGCAAGATCGGAATAAAAACATTTGGGTGGCCACTCTGGAAAGAGGGGTCTCAAGAATTCAGCCGTGGAATTATAAAATCCGTAATTATCTGGCACCGCAAGGCTTGCCCAGCAATAAGATCAACAGCATTTACATTTCCCGGAACGGCGACATTGTTTTATCTACTAAAGAGGCAGGGCTGCTGAAATATGACGGGAACACTTTCATTCCTTTCCATAAAAGCACCAATGAGTCCATAATACCCACCATGTTAACCGAGGATGGGCAAGGACATTATTGGATTGCTACCAGCGGCTCCGGTGTCTACGAATGTGCCGATTCCGTAATCCGACATTTCTCACTGAAAAACGGGCTCAGCGGTGAAAATGTCTTTACCATAGGAATGGATAAACATCATAACATCTGGTTCGGCACGAGTCGCGGTCTGGATCGGTTTTCCGGTAAGGATTCTTCTTTGCAACATTTCGGTTTAAATGAAGGCTTCCTCGGCCAGGAAGTGAACCAAAATGCTTTTTATGAAGACCGCTTCGGCAATTTATGGATCGGAACGATTGCCGGTCTGGTCTGTTACCATGAAGAACGGGAAGTCCCTGCTGCCGTACCTCCCAAGATCGTCCTGGAAAATGTTCTTTTGGGAACGAAAAATAAGTATATCAAAGAGGGCTCCCTCTTACCATACAACCAGAACTATCTGACTTTTAACTTCATCGGACCCTACTTTTCGAATGCCCAATCGATCCGTTATCGATATAGAGTAGATGGTTTAGATGAGGATTGGTCTTTACCTACTGATCAGCATTACGCCACGTATGTGGGTATTCCCCCGGGCAAATACATCTTTAAAGTACAGGCTCTGAACGCCCGGGGGCAAAGCAGTTTAAAAACCGCTCAATTTTCCTTTGAAATTTTGGCGCCTTTCTGGCAGAAATGGTGGTTCTATTTACTTATTGCCGCTTTTATTGCCCTGCTCGCTTTTGCTTTTCATCTTTTCCATATCCGACGCATCCGCAGAGAAAACAAATTATTGGAAATCAAGATATCGCAACGCACCAAACAATTAGAGGCGGAGAAAGACCGGGTGCAGATTGCTTACCAGGTACTTAAGGAAAATGAAAGCTTGTTCCGGGCCCTGACCGAATCCACTTCTTCGTCTATTTTTATTTACCAGGGAACGAAATTTGTCTATGTCAATCCGACTACCAGCGAACTTACCGGTTATTCTGAAGAAGAGCTTCTAACCATGAATTTCTGGGAAGTGGTTCACCCTGACTATCGGGAATTAGTTAAAAAACGGGGCCGGGATCGCCAGGCCGGGCAGCAGGTTCCCGAACGATATGAAATGATGCTGCTGAAACCGGACGGGGCCATTCGCTGGATAGATTTTTCGGCCCGGCCGATCATATACAAGGGACAACCGGCGGCTCTGGGCACCGCCTTTGATATCACCAACCGCAAGAATGCGGAAGAGGCCTTAATTGAAAATGAAACGCGTCTGCGAACTTTTATCGATTCCATGCCCGATATCGTCTGCTTCAAAGATGGCCGGGGACGCTGGCTAATGGCTAATAGCTTTACCATACGTTTATTTCAACTCGACGGTAAACCTTACTCAGGAAAGACCGATTCGGAACTGGCGGAATTGAGCCCTTTCTATAAAAAAATCTTTTCCCAATCGGCAGCCAGCGATGAGCTGACCTGGCAAAAAGGCAGCCTGTTCCGTAACGAAGAAATAATCCCCCTGGCAGGCAGCCAGCAAAAAGTCTTCGATGTCATTAAAGTCCCTCTGTTCAACGAAGACGGTTCACGAAAAGCTTTGCTGATCATCGGCAGGGATGTTACCGAACAAAATATCGCCCAGAAACAACTCATAGAAGAGAAGGAACGCCTCCAGGCTACCTTGAGCAGCCTGGCCGAGGGTGTCATTGCCACCGATATGGAGGGCAAAATTGTCCTGGTAAACCGTTCTGCAGAAATGATACTGGGCCAACTGGAAATCGATCTTTTCGGTCAACCGGTCAATAAAGTCGGTACCTTGTTCACCGAGCAGGGTAAACGATTTAAAGATGAACCCGTACAACGGGTAATCGAAAGCGGTGAATTATATCAGACTGAAAAACCGGTTATTTTTCGCACCCTGAAGGGTGAAGAATATTTGGTTTCTTTTACCTGTGCCCCGGTTCGGACACTCGGTAAAAGAATCCGGGGTACGGTAATCGCCTTCGAAGACGTGTCCGAAAAGAAAGAACTGGAAGATGAATTACTTAAGATCCGCAAACTGGAATCTTTAGGTGTCTTAGCGGGGGGCCTGGCCCATGATTTCAATAATATTCTAACGGCGATCATCGGAAATATTTCACTGGCAAATATCACGCTTCAGAGCGGGGACCAGCTTAAAGCGCATTCCCTTCTCAAAAAGGCGGAAGAAGCCTCTTTGCGTGCCCAGGGTCTGACTCAACAATTACTGACCTTCTCCAAAGGCGGCACTCCCATAAAAAAAGCATCCTCCGTCCAGGAGTTGATTGTTTCTTCCGTCGATTTTGCCCTTAGAGGGTCCAATGTACGGGCTCATATTGATATCGAACAAAATTTATGGTCTGTGGAAATCGACGAAGGCCAAATCAATCAGGTGCTCAATAACCTGTCGATCAATGCCATGCAGGCCATGCCCGAAGGCGGAGATATATTTATTAAAGCGGAAAATATTATTATTCACCGCAACCGTTCCTTACCTCTGCATGAAGGACGTTATGTAAAGATTGTTTTCCGTGATACGGGAATAGGAATTAAAAAAGAAAATTTCGAGCGTATCTTTGATCCCTATTTCTCTACGAAACAAAAAGGCAGCGGGCTTGGTCTGGCTTCGACCTATTCCATTATCAAAAAACATGACGGGCATATCACCGTAGAATCCGAATTAGGCAAGGGGGCCCAGTTCATTTTTTACCTTCCTGCAGCAGAGCACCAAATCGATCATTCCAATGAACCGACTATTGAACGTTTCGAGCAACAAAGCGGTCATATTTTGGTTTTGGATGATGAAGTCAGTGTCCGCGAATTGATTAAAGAAATTTTAGAAAGCCACGGGTATACGGTCACCTTGTGCCAGGACGGACAGGAAGTTCTCCGGGTCTATCAGGAATTCATGAACAACCATCATCCCATCGATCTATTTATCATGGACTTAACCATCCCCGGCGGTATGGGAGGCAAACGGACTATTAAGGAATTACTCAAATTTGATCCTACGATTAAAGCCATTGTTTCCAGCGGATATTCCAACGATACAATTATGGCCGAATACGAACAATACGGATTCAAAGGCGTTGTAGCTAAGCCCTATAATGTGAAACAACTGCTTCGCACGGTTCAAAGAGTAATGACCCGTGATATTAAATTATCGAATTGAACCTCTTCTAAATATTTAAATCCCTTTACTTGCCTTCGTATCCTTTTTCATTTAACTTCAAAAGCTTTAACAATTACTCAAACTATCCATGAAGCTAATCGATCGGTATGAAGCCCGGAATCCGGAAGACACAGAGCAGATTGCTAAAGCTCTGATCACCTATTTAAAGCCCAACGATGTTGTATTGCTCAAAGGGGAATTGGGTAGTGGAAAAACATTTTTAGTGAAAGCCATCTGTAGATTATGGCACACGGATCAACCAGCGGTGAGCCCGACTTTCACAATTATCAATCAATACAGCGGCACGCAGCCGGTTAACCATATCGATCTTTACCGTATTGAGGACCCTCTTGAGCTGGATAATCTGGGCTGGGAAGAAGTCCTTTATACGGGAGCCGTAACCTTTATCGAATGGCCGGAACTGATTGAAAATCGTTTGGATGATTTTTTTGAAATTAAAATTGACATGCAAAATGATAAACGGATTTTCAGCTTTTTTAAACGGTCTAAACAGAAAAGCCCATGATCTTAGCCATTGAAACCTCGGATATTTTGTGCAGCATTGCCTTTCGTTATGAAGAGCGGACTTTGCTCGAATACAATCTGGAATTACCCTTGCAGCATGCCACTATATTGGGACAAATCATCGAACAGGGTCTGGCTTTCTTAAGAAATGTGGACAAACTGCAAAAATTCAATAAGGAAAATATCCGCTTAGTTGTCATTGCTCTCGGCCCGGGATCATTTACCGGTTTACGTATCGGTTTGAGTTTTGCCCAGGGTTTTTGTCTGGGACAAAACATACCTTTGGTTGGCATTTCCAACCATCAAATATTATCTTTACAGAGATCATTAAAAGAGGAACCTGTTTACACTGCTATCGAGGCCCGGCGGGGAGAAGTTTACCTGGCACGTCATCGTTTTACAGGTGGTCTGCTTAGTGAATTGGAAAGACATCAGGTTGTTGCCAAAGAACAATTGGCATCCGAGATCGAAGCCCATGGACAGCTGATTGTGCATCATAGTCTTCATTTAGATAAAGAAACCGTGGAGCTGCTTGAGCAAAAAAATGTTTTACTCCATGCCAAGGCCGATTATCCGGCACATTATCTGGCGATACTGGGCGACGAAAAATTCAAAACTGCCGGAGCAGACGATCCGGAGAACATCGAACCTCTTTATATCAGACCCTTTGCCGGAGTGCTATGAATATCCGGTTCAGAAGGATGAAAAAGGATGATGTTCCGCAAATAGTCCATCTGGAAAAAACAATTTTTAAAGATGCCTGGACGGAAAACCATTTTTTAGCGGAAATTGAAAATAAAAATATTTCCTATCCCTGTATCATGCAGGAAGGAGAAAAAATCATCGGCTATGCCGTAGTCTGGCATTTTAGCGGTGAATTACATATCAGTAACTTTGCCATTGTAGCGGAGCAAAGAAGGAAAGGGTACGGACAACTTTTATTGGATCATATTTTAAAAAAATTCAGTGCTTACCAGGAGGCTTTTCTCGAAGTTCGGATTTCGAATAAACCGGCCATCGCTTTATATAAAAAGAACGGATTTGAAGCGCTCTATGTTCGTAGCGCCTATTATGAAGACGGAGAAGATGCCTTGGTAATGGTCAATAAAATAAGAAAGAACATTTAATTCGATAAGGGGCATTTATGGATTGGTTTAAAAGAAAAAAAGAGGCTCTTAAACCGGTTGAGAAAAAAGAATTACCCGATGGATTATGGATAAAATGTGATAATTGCGGAGAAATTATCTACAAAAAGGAACTGGAAAAAAAGCTCTATGTCTGTCCTAAATGTGATTTCCATTTCCGCATAGGTAGTGATATCTATATCTCTATTTTGTTTGATAAGGGTACGTTTACTGAATTTAATCAGAGCATGAAGGCAGCCGATCCGCTTAATTTTAAAGATTCCCGAAAATACAGCGATAAGTACAAGGCTACCGTTAAAAAAACCGGAATGAACGAAGCGGTCGTTACCGGTACGGGCCAGATCGAGAAGCACAAAGTAGTCATGGCTTTAATGGATTTTAAATTTCTGGGTGGCAGCATGGGTTCTGTTGTCGGTGAAAAAATTTCAAGAGCAATTGATCTTGCCCTGGAGAACAAACAGCCGATGCTGATCCTTTCTTCTTCCGGCGGAGCCCGTATGCATGAGGGTATATTGAGTTTGATGCAGATGGCCAAAACCAGCGCCAAGCTGGCCCGTCTGGCCGAACATAAGATCCCATATATTTCAATTTTGACCAATCCGACTACCGGCGGTACTACCGCCAGTTACGCTATGCTGGGCGATGTTCATATTGCCGAGCCGGGTGCTCTGATTGGCTTTGCCGGCCCGCGGGTCATTAAACAAACAATCGGTCAGGACCTGCCGCCCGGATTCCAGAGGTCCGAATTCGTTCAGGATCACGGTTTTATCGACATCATCGTTCATCGCCATGAATTAAAACAGCGAATTGCCAGCCTGCTGGATTTCTTCGCTCACCAGAACAATGTGGCTTAATCAAAATTAAACTCAGGACGCACCAATTAAAAGCGAATCATTCATGCCGGACTTATCCATTTTAATTACGAATGACGACGGTATTTATGCACCCGGTATCTGGCATCTTAAGGAAGCATTAAATGATCTCGGGCAGGTAATTGTCGTTGCTCCGGTTGCCGAAAAAAGTGCTGTGGGCCATGCCATCACTCTGTCCGACCCCCTCCGTGTCCAGGAAATCGATCGCCAGGGTCGTTTCTTCGGTTATGCCGTAAACGGCACACCAGCCGATTGCGTGAAATTGGGTGTTCATTGCCTGCTCAAGAAAAAACCCGACCTGGTTGTAAGCGGTATAAATCAGGGCCCCAATACGGCCATTAATATTATTTATTCGGGTACGGTTTCTGCGGCAGCCGAAGGAACGATTATGGGAATTCCTTCTCTGGCCGTATCGCTGGCCTCCTTCAGCAAACAGGAATTCTCCTATGCCAAAAAAATAGCCCGTTCCATGGCAAGCAAAATCATTGAGAACGGTTTACCTTCCGGAACCTTGCTCAATGTAAACGTGCCCGCCGTCCCCGAATCCGAGATTGAAGGCATCGAGATCACCCGCCAGGGGAAAGGCCGCTATGAGGAATCCTTTGATCGACGCACGGATCCCAACAATCGCACCTATTATTGGCTCACCGGGAAACGGATGATCCTGGATACGGATGATGATGTAGACGATATCGTTGTGATGCACAATAAGGTTTCTGTGACTCCCATTCACTACGATCTGACCAACCATCATTTTAGCGAGGAATTAAAAACATGGCGCTTCCGGACAGAATAGCCGTTACGGGTCACGAAACCGTTATCATCCTGGACTTCGGTTCCCAGTACACTCAGCTTATTGCCCGCCGAATCCGGGAACAACAAGTTTATTGTGAAATCCATCCCTTTAATGTAAACCTTCATTCTCTGAATACTGAGAACTTAAAAGGGATCATTCTCTCCGGCGGCCCTTCTTCCGTATATGAGCAGGAAGCACCCCAAATCGATGCGGAACTCTTCACCCTGGGCGTACCGGTTCTGGGTATTTGTTACGGATTGCAATTAATCACCCATTTGTTTGGCGGAACGGTGGCTCCCGCTAAAGAGAAAGAATATGGTCCGGCCGAACTTCATCTATCGCTGGAAAACCCCCTTTTTAAAAACGTTCCGAAAGAAAGTAAGGTCTGGATGAGTCACGGGGATAAGGTATCGGCCCTTCCCTCCGAATTTCATACCATTGCCCGAACCGATAATTCTCCGTATGCGGCCATTGAGAATGCAACGCGAACCGTTTACGGACTTCAGTTTCATCCCGAAGTGGTTCATACCGAATATGGAGCCCGGATCATTGCCAATTTCCTGTTTGAAATTTGTCGTTGCCAAGGTGATTGGTCGCCTCAATCGTTTATTGAGGAAAGCGTGAAAAGGATCCGCTTAGAAGTTGGAGACCGAAAGGTTCTCTGTGCCTTGAGCGGCGGCGTGGATTCGAGTGTAGTCGCAGTACTTCTGCATCGGGCCATCGGGAATCAACTGCATTGTATGTTTGTAGATACGGGCTTGCTCAGACAGCGGGAAGCGGAGGAGGTGGAACGCGTTTTTTCCCAATATTTCGACATTAATTTGACCTCCGTCAATAGCCGTCGGCGCTTTTATAATAAATTGCAAGGCGTTACCGATCCGGAACAAAAACGGAAAATAATCGGTAATGAATTTATCCGCATCTTTGAAGAAGAGGCGAAACGCCTGGGCCATTTTGATTTCTTAGCCCAGGGTACCCTTTATCCGGATGTTATTGAGAGTGTCTCTTTCAAAGGGCCGTCGGCCACTATCAAGTCGCACCATAATGTGGGCGGGTTACCCGAACATTTCGATTTTAAGCTGATCGAGCCCTTACGTGAATTGTTTAAAGATGAAGTACGTCAGGTGGGACGGCAATTGGAAATGCCTGAGACCCTCATCGGTCGGCATCCTTTTCCGGGACCGGGTTTGGCCGTTCGCATTTTAGGTGAAATCACCCCGCAACGCGTTGCTCTTTTACAAAAAGCGGATGCTATTTTTATTAACGAATTGCACAATGCGGACGAATATAACAAGATATGGCAGGCTTTTGCCGTACTTTTACCTGTACAAAGTGTCGGAGTTATGGGCGACCAGCGAACCTATGAAAATGTGGTTGCCTTGCGGGCCGTAACCAGCATGGACGGGATGACGGCCGATTGGTATCCCATGCCTTATGATTTAATAAGCCGGATATCCAATCGGATTATTAACGAAGTGCCGGGCATTAACCGGGTCGTTTACGACGTCAGTTCCAAACCACCGGCAACCATTGAATGGGAATAAAGAAGGGAATATTTTATGTGTGGAATCGTCGGTTACATCGGTAAAGAGCAGGCAACGCCGATCTTGATAAACGGCCTGAAACGACTGGAATATCGCGGATACGATTCGGCCGGTATTGCCGTTTTAAACAATCATCATATTGAAGTGGTCCGTGAAGTAGGGAAAATACGTAATCTGGAAAACCACCTGGCCGGTCATACACTGCTCGGGCATATGGGCATCGCCCATACCCGCTGGGCAACCCATGGTAAGCCTACTCAGAATAATGCCCACCCTCATACCGACGAATCCGGTAATATTGCCCTTATTCACAACGGTATAATTGAAAATTATGCCAGTCTGAAAAAATTTTTAATAGAAAAGGGACATAAATTCAGCTCCGAGACCGATACCGAAGTCATTGCCCATTTAATGGCCGAGAATTATGACGGAGATTTCGAGAAGTCCTTTCGCGAAGCCCTCTTACAGGTGGAAGGCACCTTCGGCGTAGCGGTTATCAGTAACTATGATCCGGAAAAAATTTACGTAGCCCGCAAGGGAAGTCCCATCGTTATCGGAGTCGGTGAAGATGCTCTTTTTGTAGCATCGGATGTAACGCCGTTAATTCCTCATACCAGAAATGTATTCTATCTCGATGATGATGAGATGGCCATTTTATCTCCCCAGGGTGTGATCACTAAAACTATTTTCAACAAACCGATTGAGAAACAATTGGTTAAAGTGACCATGCGTCTGAATGATATCGAAAAGGGCGGTTTCGAGCATTATATGCTGAAAGAAATCTTCGAACAACCGCAAACCATTATGGACACCATGCGTGGACGACTGTTACGGGAAGAAGGGCTGGTTAAACTTGGCGGACTGACCGCCGTTGAAGACAAATTGACCAATGCCAATAAAATTTATATCACTGCTTCCGGAACTTCCTGGCATGCCGCTTTAATCGGGGAATATCTGATGGAAGAATATTGCCGTATTCCGGTCGAAGTGGAATATGCTTCCGAATTCCGCTATCGTAATCCCATCATTCACGATCACGAAGTAGTCCTTGCCATCTCCCAATCCGGTGAAACCGCAGACACTTTAGCCGCTCTGCGCGAAGGCAAGCATAAAGGGGCCATGGTCCTGGGAATCGTAAACGCCGTCGGTTCCACAATTGCCCGCGAGACAGATGCCGGCGTTTATATCCACGCCGGCCCGGAGATCGGTGTGGCCAGTACAAAAGCATTTACATCACAAGTCACCGCCCTCTTCCTCATTACCCTGATGATTGCCCGTAGAAAACACATGTCCGTTGTCCAGGGAAAAGAGCTGATTGATGAAATGCTGATGATCCCCGGGAATGTGCAAAAAATATTGGATCAGAACGATTTCATCCACAGTATTGCCGCCCAATATAAAGACGAGCGCAATTTCCTCTACCTGGGCCGTGGATACAATTTCCCGGTAGCCCTTGAAGGGGCCCTCAAACTAAAAGAAATTTCCTACATCCACGCCGAAGGCTATCCGGCAGCAGAGATGAAACACGGACCGATTGCTCTCATCGATGAAAATATGCCGGTGGTTTTTATCGCCACAAAAGATTCCATTTATGATAAAGTAATCAGTAATATCGAAGAAGTAAAAGCCCGTAAGGGAAGAATTATCTGTATTGCCAACGAAGGTGATACGAAAATTGAAAAACACGCCGATCATGTAATCTACATTCCCCGTACCGCCCAGGCTTTAACCCCCCTGCTTTCCGTCATTCCTTTACAACTCCTGGCCTATCATATCGCCGTAATGCGTGGTTGCGATGTGGATCAGCCAAGGAATCTTGCGAAGAGTGTAACAGTTGAATAAATTAGATTTGCGCGCAGAAACGAAAAGGTTCTCAAAACATGCATAATCATCGATGGATATTGGTCTTTATCTTATTCCTTCTCTTAACGAATCATAGTTTCGCCCAGAAAGCTTCCCGGCGGGAATGGGCTATTTTTCAAAAAGGGGTAAAAGAATACCGCAGCGAGAATTGGTCCGCTGCCGAAAAAATATTCAGCACAATTATTGAAAAACTACCGGACAGCAAGTTGACTACGGCCAATTGGCTTATGCTGGCCAAAACCTTCTACAAAGAAAAAAAGTATAAAAAGTCATTAACTTACAGCCAAAAATTTTTAAAGAAATTTCCCGCCAGCCAATATACCGATGATATCTATTTCCTCATCGGGGAAAACTATTTCCGACTTAACCGCATCCGTTCCGCCATTACTAACTGGCTCTATGTAATGGAAAAAAGCGGGGATAAACGCTTAATCCGCAAGGCCGAACATTTGGCACAAGAGACTATGAGCTATCGTCTTACTACAGATGAAGTGGAGGATCTGGCAAAAAAGCAGGAAGATGATTTTACCAGAGAAGTTATCTTCTACCACCTGGCCAAACGTTACTATCGTCTTGGTAAAACCAGGTTGGCCATGGTTTCATTGCAAAAATTATTACACCTGCCCAGGGCGGCTGCGGATATCTATGATCAGGCACAACAACTTTATGACGTTCTTGAAAATAAGAACGGACGGGTTCTAAGAATCGCCGCCTTGCTCCCCCTGAGCGGAGATAATCAGGATTTCGGCCGGGCCCTTCTGGACGGAGCCAAACTCGCTTTAAATAACTATCTGCAGTCCAATGATCCTCTGGTGGAAATCGTTCCTGTGGATTACGGTACCGACTTGACTACCGCCCTGGAAAAGATGAAAGAAATTGCCCGCGATCCATCCATCTCCGCCGTCTGGGGTCCCGTTGAGAATGATATTACCGCAGCTTGTGCCGTAATTGCCGATTATGAAGATCTACTTCTCATCACACCCACGGCAACGAATGACAATCTTCGCAACCTTTCCACAAACTTGATTCAACTATCTGCACCGATCGATGTTCAGGCCCAAAAGCTGGCCCGGTTTGCTCAGGACTCCCTGCACTTACACCGCTACGCCTCTCTTTCTCCGATTGACAGTTATTTTATCCACTTTACTAATGACTTTATTAAATTCCAGAAAGATTTCGGTAACGAAGTTGTTGCCGAACAATGGTATTATCCTCAGGATCAGGATATTACCCGCCATTTTAAAGCTATAAAGCGTGTAGGACTCAAACTGGCTTTTCAGGATTCCGTTCTACAAACCGATTCCACCTTAACAGACCATGCTGTGGATTCGCTCTACCATATCTATTTAAATAAAGCAGAGGAAAAACTGAAAACATTTCATAGCAAAATCGACTCTGCTGATATACCTGTAAAATCCTTCGACGGCTTTTTCTTGCCGATTTACAAAGAAGATATCGGAATGATGGCCGCTCAGTTTGCTTATTGGAATATTCAGGCTCAACTCCTCGGCAATAGTGATTGGTACGATGAGCAGGCTCTTAAAAAAAATAAAAATTATATTAACGGTTTAATATTTGTCTCCGACGGATATTTAAATGATCAGAGTTGGGATTTCAGGAAATTCCGCAATGATTTTCGGATGACCTATAAACGAACGCCCGATAAATTGTCTTTAATCGGCTACGACGCATTCAATTTTATTCTATCGGCCGTATCCGGAAACGAGCATTCCGTAAACCGGCACAATATCGCAGATTATATAGAAGAGGCCCCTATTTACAGTGGTATTTATTGTACGTTTCATATCGGCAAAAAACGGTATAATAACTTCGCAAGAATCCTAAAAGTGGTTTACGGACAAATATTACCGCTCAATTAAACCATTATCCGCTGATCACTCCTAAGTTCGATAACCGGAGCTTCGGGCGGGCATCCCAGCCGAAACGGGAACCAGTGGCCGATCCCGGAAGAGGTATACATTTGAGTGCCTTGCCTACGGTATTTGCCCCACCAATAGCGATTCCTGTCCAGCCCTTCTAACACACTCCGGCCATTGATGCCGATCTGCCCGCCATGAGTATGTCCCGACAAAATCAGATCAACTTTATATGGCGGGGCAACATTTAAAGCCCGCGGCCGATGACTCATCAAAATCTTAAAGGAATCCCTCGGTGCCATTTTCATCGCTTTAAATGCGGTCTCCTGCAAGAATCCGGAGATATCATTCCTTAACGTTACCGGATCATCGGCACCGCCTACATAAACAATGCGGCCGTTAACCGGCAACGAAATTCCGGTGTTAACCAGTAAACGAATCGGGCTTCTGGACAGGATATGAAGTACGATGTTTATCCCCCGGTAATATTCATGATTGCCCAGGGACATGATCTTGGGAAAGCGGCTCGGTACCTGATCGATTAACCTTAAAGCAGGAGAGAGCAAGTCCAGGTCGTCGGCCACATCTCCCGTAATAAGGACCAAATCGATGCCTTGATCGGCTACCCGGGATAAGAGATTCTCCAAATCATCCATACCTCGATAATATCCCAAATGAAGATCACTGAGATGAAGAATTTTAAATCCATTTAAAGCCGGAGGTAATTGTTTAAAAAGAAATCTTATTTTGGGTATTCGAACCCTTTCATAGGCCCCACCTATTCCGCGGATCGTACCTCCAACGGCCAAAGCGGGAAGAATTGAGGTGGATGATTTTAGAAAAAATCTGCGGGAAGAAGAGAAGGTCGTGTTCTGCTGAGGCCTGTTCGGGAACTGTTTGGAAATCAGCAATGAAACCGGCAGGGTCAGAAGCAAAACCAGGGCAGAGATTTCGCAAAAGACAAAAATAAGTCCCAATATGGACAGCGCATAAAAAAAATGCAGGCTCACGGCAAGAAGAAACAGTGCCACGGAGGAAAGCGTCACTATCGGTAGAAAGGTCATCCACCTATCCAGCGCGGGAAGCTGCCAAATTCTACGATTGGCTATATGAAAAAGACGCCGGGCTGCAAAGGGCAGACCTATAATGAAAAGGATGAATAGAATGAGAATAAGAAAAATATACAAGTAACAGCCCAAATTGATTGATAATTGAATAACCGATTGATTATTCTATGAAACGATAAAGAGGAATTTTTATTCCGTTCAGGATTCGGACTCTTCATCTAAGCCGTCTTGAATTCTCTCCAGGATATCATCCCTGATTAGCAGAAGAATCGCAGCCTGCGGCACAATAATAAATTTCTCATGATCAAATTCAATTTCGATTGCAGCTTTACGTAAAAATAAAGCATAATCCCCTTCTTCGGCCTGAAGCGGGAGATACTTGGGCTCCATACGGGATTTATCCCACGGCTCTTCTCCCATGCTGTTGGGATCGGGTAGAGGATAACCGGGGCCTACTTTAACTATCATACCCCCCTGAACTTTTTCCTTGGATTCCACCCCCTGGGGAAGGTACAAACCGAAGGAAGTTCGCATGCGCTCTTCATCCGGGCGAATAAGTACCCGGTCGCCCACAATGATAATTTTTTTATCGTCTTTCATCTTTTTTGCCTTTAGATCATTTGATTTATTTATCGGATAAGAATCAATTTTTTCGTGATAGATCGATTCCCGAATTTAAGTTGGCAGAAAAAAATACCGGAGCTAACCGCCCGGCCGTTATTATTTTTTCCTGCCCATTTTAATTGATGATATCCTCCCCCTTGATGGGACAATTGTTTTGTCCATATCGATTTTCCAATCGAATTATACATACGAATAGTAACCTTTCCGCTTTGGGGAAGCTCATATTGCAAGATCGCTTCATTGTTAAAAGGATTGGGATAAATGATCAAATCAAAGGAGCGAACCACTTCCCCTGCAGTGAGTGCTGTGGGACTATTGCTGCCTGCCGGCGTCGGCTTCAGTGCCAGCCAATTTTCACTGCCATCCGGATACCTTCCAAACGATACATCCGCCTGCTGCCTTTGAAAGGTTATCGAATCGATCACTGTGATACCGTCTTCGGCAATAAGACCAATAAATTCACCGGCGGCAGAGAGTTTGAAATTGGTATGCAGGCCACTCTGACCCGGATCATCATCACACCAGATGAGTACAAAGCCATGCTCATCCACAGACGGAGCATTCTGCGGAAAACGCCATTTGCTAAAATTTTCGGGAGAATCGGTCAAATACTTGCCGGCCAGGGGCATTATGCTGTCCGAAGGATTATATAGTTCTATCCAGTCATCATATTCACCGGCCGAATCCCGGTTCGTATTGTCATTTTTAGCAAGAAATTCGTTAATAAGCAAAGCACTGTCGCTTTCTCCCGGTACGCGGATGAAAATCGGTTTATCGGGCGGATAGCTCGTTTCCTGATCATCGTTGTCCAAAACATGAATCCTGAAATGCACTTCTCCTTTGGCTCCCAGGGGCGGGATCTTCCCAAGCCAGCGATCGGCATATTCCACATGGGTTGTGTTGGCAAGCGGCTTATACTGCATGGGAAGGATGCCCCGGCCCTGCAAATCAAGGGTAACCTCGGTCAGGCCGGCATGACTGAATCCAGCCGCTTCGATATAAATGGTATCCGTTGCCAGGGGGTAGTGGGGATACCAGGTAAGGTCGTATATTACAGGCTTTCCCTGTTGCCAGTCCAGTTGGTCGCGAAGCGTAGCGGCACGCTTCAGGGCAAATTCTTTTATAGAATATTTTACATGCTGATTGGAATAATCGGTCCGGTCATAGGAATTAAAAAAATCAGCCATGGTAAATCCGTAATCCAGAGTACGAAAAGTATCAATAGATGCCCAGTATGTAATCCGATCCTGCAGACTATCCAAACGACCTTGCCATTGAGATAAATCCAGGAGATGATCCAAATAGAAATATAAAAAATGGGTATACAGATTGCGCAATCCTCCGTTCTGCATCATTCTTTCCGAGAGAGGACGAGGGCCGTCATTCACTTTCGGAAAGTGATAGGGATCGGCTTCCGCCCAATCTATATTAAACCAGTCGACTCCGAAAGTGTTGTCATAATCATAGGGAATCCAGTGAAACCGGCGGGTAATCGGTTCATAATATACATAGTAATTATTCATTAATGACCAGTAATCATCCCAACTGCCGCTAAAAATATTTAAAGCGAAGTATTTCAGTACACCGGCTACATCCAGATTAGCCTGAAGAGAGTCGGCAAAAAGATCATCCGGCGTATTGTTGATAATATCGATCAGGTGGGCCAGGGGTTTATAATCATAGACTTTTTTGTTGGTTTTCAACTCATACGGCCGCTGATCGTCGTAAAAAGGGTAGTAATCCTCTGCATCGGCACCGCGGTAATTAAGGTCTGCCGGCCACAGACATTTCCAAAGATTACCCCCGGCATCGGCAAAGCGGGTCTTTAAAAATTGCTCGTCTATGTGCTCCACCATGATGTATAAACCATAGTACGCACCATTAATATAAACGGCGGCATGGGCGGCCCTGCTCGACGGAACCCCCATCTTATTAAAAAAATCCCAGCACAATTTGCTGCGAATAACGGAGGGATCGTTATGCTCACCGTTTAAGTTTAGTTTTTCTACATCATGAAATTTTTTTCCGGAAATAAATCCGTTAAAGGAAACTTTAAACGATTTCTTTTGAGCCGATCGAGAGGTATTGCCTCTCAAACGAAATCCAACGGAATCCACGACCTCATCGATCAGAGCATTTCTAAAATGGATAGTTGCCACATGCAAAGAGTCGCTTTTCCAGTTATCCTCCTCATACATCCATTGTAAATCATCGGGATCCACGCTTATTTGAATAAGCGCAACCTGGGAATCATCGTAAATTTTCCAACTCCCATCCGCCCAAAGTCTGCCGAACAACACCATCCAGATCAAAAGGCCAGCCATAATCTTATAAAGCATAAGAATCCTGTAATTTTTTAACCCAATGTGGAGATAATAAAAGGGTTATGCAAATATTTATGGGGTTTTCCGTGGGACGGTTTAATCTAAATTTACCAGCCCAAGCGTTGACGAATGGTTTTACCGGCACTTCGACTGACATTGAGTTCCGTATGATGAGCATCCTTTACTTTCATCACATAAGTGCCGCCAAATAAGGGCTGAATGGACAAGGCATAGTTTAAATTGACAATGGTTGAACGATGTATACGAAAAAATATTTCCGGATTAAGACGATTCTGCAACTCTTCGAGTGTGTAATTGACCATAAAATATTCTTTTTGTAAATGAACGGTAACGATTTTTTCTTCGCTTTTAAAATAGACAATGTCCGAAGTTTTTAAAATGTATATTTTATCACCCACCTTAGCCGGGATTCGGGTAAGAAATTGGCGGGGTTCCTGCCAGTTTTGCATCATCCGGCGGAGTTGACCGGTTATGTTCCGGTTTTGATCATAACTTTGAATGATTTTTTGTACGGCCTGAGAAAAACGTTGCCGACTAAAGGGTTTTAATAAAAAATCCAGGGCATTGTGATCAAAAGCCTGTACTGCATATTGATCGAAAGCCGTGGTAAAGATGACCTTGGGCTGGTGTGTAATCATTCTCAACACATCCAGCCCGTTCATATCAGGAAGCTGAATATCTAAGAAAATTAACTGTGGTTTCAAAGCATCTATTTTTTGAATCGCCTCTTTACCGTTTTCACATATACCGAGCAGTGTCAAATCCGGACACTCTGCGATGAGCGACATCATCCGCTCACGAGCCGCTTGTTCATCTTCGATGATCATCGTTGTAATCATAGTTTTTTCTCCGGAATTTCAATCAACACACGTGTTCCCTGCCCCGGTTCGGAATTGATTTGTAACAAATTATTGGAACCGTAGCGTAATTGCAGACGGTTTTGCAAATTCTGAAGGGAATGTCCTTCTTTGGGAAACCCTTGCAACCGCTTGGGATCAAAACCGTTGCCGTTATCATTGATCTCAAGCAAGATCTTGTGATCGGTTACTTTGCATCGAATAATTATCTTCAACTGAAGGTGATCTTCACTCCAGCCATGTTTAAATACATTTTCCAGTACGGGTTGAAAAAGCATCGTGGGTATTTTGTATTCCGAACACTGCGCATCCGCTTCTATTTTCCAAATTACTTTTTCACCGAAACGGGCTTTTATTAATGTTAAATAATTCGAAATAAATTCCAGTTCCTCTTTGAGAGTTATTTCCTGACGATCCGCCAGTGTAAAATTAAAACGTAAAAAATCGGATAATTGTACCAGTAACTGCTCGGCTTTTGGTGCATCGTTAGCAAGAACGGAAACGATCATATTCAGCGTATTAAATAAAAAATGGGGCTGCATTTGCATTTCCAGAATTTTTAAACGCGCCTCCTGCATCTTTTTTTGAAACTGAATCTGTCGCCACTGGGTATCGACCAGACTGATTACAATACTAAATATGGCGATCAGTAAAATTAAAATAAAAAGCGAGACCAAAATCGAAATTACCGGCATGGGAATAATCTGTTGAATCTGCATTCCGCGGATAGGTGCTGAAAGCAGGGCGGCAATGCCGCCGAATAGATTGGGAAGAACGCTGTCTGCTGTGGATTGCATGGAAACCGTTAAAAAAGTACGCAGACTAAAGACGGTTAGGAAGGCAATTAAAATCGCAATCACATATAATATTGCTTTTAAAAAAATCTGAACACTCATTCTGTATGCGAGAAGCTTGGAGATAAACAACTGATTCACCGAAAAGACGGCCAGAGAAATAAACGAGGCATAGGCTAAAGACCAGAGGAACTGACCGCCTAAGGAGGTGAAAGAGCTACGAAAAAGAAGAAAAAAGAATCCCCATAAAAGAATTACGAGGATTCCGTATGTGAGATATTTTTTATACAAGAGCCGGTTTCCCGTTGTTTCTCTTTTGCAACAGATAATATAAAAATGTGCCACTGCCGAAGATAATTGTCAAGAGTCTAATTAAAAATCCTATCACCGGAATTTCAAAAAGAAGGATCAGTACAAGTATCGTTACACTAAAGAGTACATATCTATTGATCCGTTTCTCCGGAAACAGGGTTCGATTAAGCCACTCTCCAATGATATAAGCAGCAAAAATTTTACTTAGATATAATAAAATAAGATATACGGCTCCTAAAATAAAAGCCAGCGGCAGAACAATAATGGCGATCACGGTTACAACAGGCATACCGATCACCAGGATCACGCCCATACCCAGATTTGTCCATGGTTTTTGCCGACCGAATCCGGCCAGATTATCATAAAGTTTCGGACAGAGAATCATGCATAAAATGCCGATTATGACCGCTGATAGTAATAACCAGTAAAATAGGGCCCGTTCATAAAAATAGGTTTGAGGCTTAATCGTAATTTTCAGGTTTACAGGCGCATTTTCCAGAGCTTGCTGCGGCTTTTTATGCAAGGTAATTGCTACGACCTGATCACTTTTAAAACGGTCTCCGAAGCGGATCGATCCGACATTTAAGCGGATTGGCTGCTCCACCTTGTTATTTAAAAAAGCCCTTCCTGCCCCTCCTTTAATGGTTCCTTTAATTAGCGCATTATTGATAATTAATTTTCCGCAGCCCACATATAAGTTGCCATTGATCCGGGCACCATCGTTTAAACGGACAGTCCCGGCATAGGCGATCACATCTCCGTCAACAACTCCGCGAATCGTTATTTCTTTGCCAAAACCTACAAAAGAATCCTTAACCTTACCCTCTAAATAGACACTCTCGCAAAAAGCATATAAATCATCTCCTATTTCTCCCCGAACATAAACTTCCCGGGCTCCGGCAATAACATCTCCTTTAACGATACCATCCACATTTAGATCAGCGCCACCGAAATAGAGGTCTCTCTGCAGAGTATCTTGTTCACTTACCGTGAATGATCGGCCGCTCTTGTAACTTGTGCCGGATTTGAAGGCCAAAAGCTGAGATGTTAAAAGTAAAATAAGACCAAAAATTGTTAGACGCATCATTTTTCTCCTTTACGATTAATGAGTTGCATATGAATACGGAGAAAAGATAACCAAACAGAAAAAAAATCAAAGCATTTAACGACCAATGGCGAAAATCCGCGACAAATGGAAAATTAAAGATGATGAAGGGTTATAAGTGAGCTTATGAACAGAGGATTTCCATGATCTTCTGTGTATCACGAAAATCCGATACTATAGCATCGGGATGCTCTGCTTTCAAGATAGCGGCCTCCGTTAGTCCGGTACAGACCGCCAGGCAATGCAGATTATTAACCCTGGCACAACGCACATCATAAATACTGTCACCTATAATCCAGATATCTTCTTTTTTAAATTGCCGCCCGTAAAATGCTTCCGCCCGTTGAGTGGCAATCGGTGGTAATTGATTACGATCGGGGGAATCGCTGCCAAAAGCGCCTACCGGGAAGTAGTTTTGCAAACCACAGGCACTCAGTTTAATATAAGCCCCACGTTGCATATTCCCGGTGACCAGCCCCAGAAAACATCCGCGACGGTAACGACAGGTCTCCAGAAGCTCGATCACCCCCGGATAAATCCGGGGCGGATTCCGGGATGTTATATGAAGCGATAGTTCATCCAGAAAATCATTTAGCAAATCCTGAATCAATTGCCTATTGTCGCTATGCTGAGAGTGATTCATTTTGAGAATATTCATAGCAATCTGCGGATCGGTCATCCCGGAGAAATTAAGGCTGCTGCCATGCGCATACTCGGGAAAACGGCGGTGAAGGATCTGCATAAACACCTTTTTGGGTACACCTTGTGCCGAAAGCAGGGTACCGTCTATATCAAATAAAAGCAGCTTTTTATTCAACGTAAAATTCTCATCTTATAAAACAGGCACCCGAGAAGAAAAAGGATCAGGATAAATGCAGTATCCCATTTCAGAATCACCACTAAATTATGCAAATACGTCCAACCGTCCAAATCACTCAATCCCTTATGAATAAAATACATTTCAAGAAAATTTTCGCCCAGGTCCAACCCTCCGGGGATAAGGGAAAGGATGCTCCACCCGATAAGCCGTCCCTCGTTACAGGCGCTCAGACTAAGCCAGAAAAACAGGGTGTAACAAAGCGCGTAAAAATTATCAACCCACAGACCGGAAATAAAGGCATGGCTTCCCCTGGCCCGGATAACTGCAAGCATTCGCTGTAGATTTGTACTACTTCCCGCACTTTGCAGTTCAACCATGCCGAAACCGTATACGTGTTCTAACTGCGGACCGATTCTCATGATCATGAATGCAAAAATTGCCCCACTCAGTATGGCGAATACTACTATAAAAAGGATCGAATGCTTTGGTTTCATGCGCATGTCTCTGGAAAAGATATCCATTTTAGCCCGGGAATTGAGTTCCACCGACCATTCCACTCTGCGTATCCCAGATCCATTTCAATTCCCGATCGATTTTGCCCGGCATACCCCGTGACCGCTCATGGGGATAGCCCAAACAATGAGCCACATAGCGGACACCGCTAAGCACCCGATCGCGATTAATATGCTGGTGCCCATAAACATGAAGAACGGAGCCCAGGCGTCGAATTTCTTCTTCGATCAGAGAAGACCCGGCAACCCGGCTGAAATTAAAGCGCGGATTACGATCAAATTTTTTAATCTTTTCCGCATCCGGTTTAAGAGATTCACCGAACATCATTTCCTTTCTCGGAAGGAAGTGACTGAAGGTAATGACCGGAAATTCGCTTAGAACTGGTTTCTCGTTTTTATTGAGTCGTAAAAAAAATTGAGCCGGGTGAAATAAACCCTTAGTTTGGGGCCAGCGAATGAAATAATTGTCGCTCCATAAACGATTATTCTCATCTTCCCCCGGCTTCGGCAGGAATAATGAATCCGGCCCCTCCTCCGGAAGGGAATACCATGATACAAGAGGTACGACCCAAACCGGAGCCGGATCGGTATTTTCGCCCAGCAGCACAGGTTGGATTTGGATCTTCTGCTGTTGACAAAACCTTTTGATGTCTTCGAACTTCCGAACCGAATCCGGAAAACGCTGGTCCCGAATCCATAAATCATGATTACCGGGAACGAAAAACAGATACTTAAACCGCTCCTTAAATTGCAGAAGCGTTTCTTTTAAAAGAATCGTATCGTGACAAATATCGCCTGCCAATATCAAAGCATCCCGGTGATAATCCTTTGTAAACAGGGTGTCGATCCAGGCACGATTTTCTTCGAAATCGATATGAATATCGGAAAGAGCGAAAATACGCATTATAAGTGCTATTTTCCTGAAATAAAATTAAGGATACGGGTTTTCCATTCATCGCTAAAAGCGAGGAAGGCAAAATTTTCTGCCGCGGTAAGCGAATACTGTTCGATCTTAACCAATAATTCCTGATTGGTCATTTTTTTGGTCATTTCCAGGGCCAGGTCCGAGCCCTTCAAAATTTCATCTGCAATTTCTCGGGAACGGGAGAGCAGATTTTCCCAGGGAACAATCTCATTCACCAGCCCGATATGGAGTGCCTCCCGATCATCAATCACCCGGCCGCTCAGCAAAAGCTCACGGCTTCGCCCCGCACCGATCAGCACATTTAATCGCAAGGTGCAGCCAATGGGAAGAATCGCACCTAAACGAACCGCCGGAAATCCTATTTTGGCTCCCCGGGCCAGCAGACGCACATCTGTGGAAGAGGCCAGACCATAACCTCCGCCAAAAGCATAACCGTTGATGGCAGCAATGACCGGCTTTGGGAAACGCAAGAGAGCCGTGTTGGCCTTTTCCAGAGAGAGTGCAAATGTCCGGGCCTCTGCGATAGATTTAAAATGCACCAGGGCATTCAGGTCCACTCCGGATGAAAAAGATTTTTCCCCTGCCCCGGTTAAAATAACCAACCGCACTGCCGTATTCTCAGCCAGCCCGGCCATTGTATCCTGAATCTCATCCAAAAAGGGTAAATGAAATGCATTGTGTTTTTCGGGACGGTTCAGCGTCACTGTGGCAATTTGATCCGTGATTTCAACCTGTAAATAACTCATAAAATCCCTGGGAGTGGTTATACATTCCTATCCGGTAAGCTTTTTTAGGCCCACTAATTTCGGCATTCATTATTCCGCAGAAGACGAAGGTGAACCGCCCCGTTCCGCCATCTTCTGATCCAGCATAAACAGGGCCGTAGACTGATCGCCGATCCATTTAATTTGCCGGATAATATCTTTGGCCGTCTTTTCTTCTTCCACCTGCTCCTGGATAAACCATTGTAATTCAACTTGTAGCGGATAGTCGTTTTCCTTTAAAGCCAATTCATACAACTCGTTGATTTTCTTGGTCACAAATTTTTCATGTTCCAGGACATGTTCAAACATATCCAGAATGGACTTAAATTCGCCCTGTGGTTTATCTATTTTATCTAAGACTACTTTTCCGTCCCGCGCTAAGAGAAATTGATAAAAGCGCTTTCCATGTTCTTGCTCTTCATCGGCCTGGACCATCATCCACTGGGCAAATCCGGGCAAATCGATACCTTCGCAATAGGCCGACATGGCCATGTAGTAATAGGAAGAATAAAATTCATCATTGATTTGTTGGTTTATGGCTTTTTCGATTTTTTTACTGATCATTTTACAACTCCTTTAATTTATTTTTGTGAACTGTTCGGAATATAATGCTTTTTCCGTATTTAAATCCAGAATGAAAATCCATTTGTAACTATTTTATTTTTCTTTTATTTTTAGCTATATATGCGAATTCGGAGCTCTTAATGAAACGATTTTTATCGGCCTTCTTATTCCTCATACCTGTTTTCCCGATAGGGCCGGGTGAACTTTGGATTTCTGTTTTCAACAGACCGGATACGGTTCTTGTAGATCGGGGGAACTAAACGATCATCCGTATTGTATTTATAGAGCACAGGATGATAAACACACGGCTGCTCCGGAAATGCGGCAATGAATAATCAGAGGATTTGATTTGTATTTATGAGACTATTAAAAAAGGGTTGGCTACTGATTTTCACCCCAACACACCGATTGTTTTTATTGAGCTTACGTTGAAAACATTGGTGGCCATTCTCTTGCCTTAGGCGTGGTGAAATGCATGGTTTTTAGAGCGAACTCCATTAGTTTACAAGAAATAAAATTATATCACTGAGGTCAAAATGATTCGATGGGATGTTGATCCTGAAATTTTTCGTATCGGTTTTATTGCGATTCGCTGGTACAGCTTGTTATTTATGCTTGCTTTCGTAGTCGGTTTATACATTTTCAACTGGATTTACAAGAAAGAGCATAAACCTCCGCAAGACCTGGATACGCTGCTTATCTATATGCTTCTCGGCACGGTCATCGGTGCCCGTTTGGGTCATTGTTTATTTTATGACCCGGGCTATTATTTGAGCCATCCTATAAAAATATTGATGGTCTGGGAGGGAGGTCTGGCCAGCCATGGGGCGGCGATTGGGATTTTGATTGCCTTATGGCTTTACTCGAAAAAGAAACCGGATCAACCCTTTTTTTGGATTACAGATCGCATTGTGATTACTGTAGCTTTGGCCGGGTCATTCATTCGCCTGGGGAATCTTTTTAATTCCGAAATTATCGGCAGGCCGACCCATGTCCCCTGGGCTTTTATTTTTGTGCGCGTCGATAATATTCCGCGGCACCCCTCCCAAATTTATGAATCTCTGGCCTATTTGATCATTTTTATTATCCTGCTTATGCTGTATAAAAAGAAAGGAGCCGAAACACCACGGGGGCAGCTCTTTGGATGGTTTCTGATTTTGGTCTTCAGTTTCCGTTTCTTCGTAGAATTTTTTAAAGCCGTTCAGGAACCTTTCGAAGCGCATTTGCCATTGGATATGGGACAATTACTAAGCATCCCATTGGTTTTGTTGGGTATTTATATTCTTTCCCGGCAGGGAAAATGGGAAGCCGATAAGATTACCCGATCGGTAAAAGAAAAACCGAGTCCTAAAGAAAGACCAAAAAAATAATCGGAAATTCAGTTATATGATCGGGGATGATATTTCTTAAAATTCATTTCCTTCTTCATAGAAAATGAATATATTAAGGGTAGTGTGATAGTTTGAGCAGGAGGAACGGCCATGTTAGAACATCTTAAATTAACTATTTTAACGGAGAACAGAGCCGCCAATCCTCATCTTTTAGCAGAACAGGGTCTTTCCATCTTAGTGCGCAGTCCCCGGGGCTCACTGCTGTTTGATACAGGACAGACGGATGCTTTTTTACGGAATGCCGGACAGTTAAAAATCGATTTAGCTTCCATCAATACGGTTGTGCTCAGTCACGGTCATTACGATCATACCGGCGGTTTGCCCTTTTTTATTAAAAAGTTCGGTAAAACCAGGGTAATCTGTCATCCGGCGGTGGTTAACAAAAAGTTTGAAGTTTATCCCGGCGGCAGGCTGGATATAGGTGTTCCCTGGGAGGAGCGTAAACTTCACTCTTCCGGTGCTGAATTTGTTTTTAAAACAAATCCCGCCCAGATTATGCCCGATATCTGGATCAGCGGAGAGATCCCCCGCAATTCCAAATACGAACATATCGATGAACGCTACCAGGAACGGGTACTGGAGAGTTATATTCATGATGAGTTGCATGATGATATGGCTTTGATATTGAATACGGTCAAAGGGCTGGTTATTCTTATGGGCTGCGGCCATTCCGGTGTGATTAATACAGCGCGTCATGCCATGCGAATACTGGGCACCAAAAATATTTTTGTCATCATGGGCGGCATGCATCTTTCGCACGTCCCTAAAGAACGATTGGAACAAATTATTGGAAATCTGAGGCGCATTAATCCTCGGTTTATTGTTCCTTTGCATTGCACCGGTTTTGAGGCTATTCAGATGATGTTTCGCCGTTTTAAAGACAGGGTAAAATTACTTAATGTAGGCGATACACTGGACCTGGACACCTTAGGAGCTTAGTGCTTTAATCGAATGGAGCTTTTTAATGAACAAAAATCGCCCCAGCTGGGATGAATATTTTATGCATTTGGTCGATGAAGTGGCCAAACGGGCAACCTGCGATCGCGGTAAAAGCGGAGCGATCATTGTCCGGGATAAACGTATTTTATGCACGGGGTATGTGGGCTCTCCTCCGGGACTTCCCCACTGCGATGAAGTAGGGCATCTGTTGCGTAAAGTCATTGATGAAGACGGCACGGTGCGTCAGCATTGCGTCCGTACTATCCATGCCGAACAAAATGCCATTGCCCAGGCGGCTCGCTATGGTATTCCTCTGGAGGGGACAACCCTGTATTGCACAATGGAGCCGTGCCGGGTATGTGCCATGTTGATTATCAGTGTAGGGATTAAAAAGGTTATAGCCAAACGCTATTACCATGCCGGGGAGGAGACCCGTGAGCTATTTAAAAAAGCGGGGGTTGAGTTGGTCGTCGTAGAAAAAACCGTACAAGAATACGAAAATCAATAGAACTTTTTATTTGCTTTCCCGTTGTAACAACTGTTTAAAGTAGGCCTCAATCAGCTCACGATAGTCATGCTCATAACCGGCCTGCATGGCAGCGCGTAAGGCCTGCTCGATCTTTTCTTTTTCGGCAACCGTGGTTGCCCCGATTTCCCCGGGGTCTTTTACCGCATACTTTTTAGCCTGTTCCGCTTTCCGTTTCTTGGAATACTTTCTCTGTCTTACTGACTTTTGCGCATCCAATAAACGGGACAGAATTTTTTGCTGCCGCTCGATAGTACGTCTATTCAGATTTTGTTTCAGCAAATCTTTTGCCACCTCTTCCATGTCCCGGGCCACCTTGCCCAACTGCCCCAGAGTATTTTCCTGCTGACTCTTCTGTTCGCTCAACTGCTTTAAAGCCTGACTCATCGCCGCCTGCTGAGCCGCCAGTCTTCGCATCTGTGCCCTTTGCTGAGCAGAAAGCATGCCTCCATTTCCCTGTTGTTGAAAGAGGTTCATACTCTGGTTATTGATTTGTCCCTGTAATCCGGCCATTTTTTGTAATTGCTTCATAAATTGAGCAAAGCCTGTTCCCGATTTTGACTTACCTAATTGAGAAAGAGCGGCTTTTAATTGCAGGGCACTGATATTCATAGAGCTCATTGCTTGCCGTTGATTCCCCTGTGCCAGGGAACGATTGCGCTCGGATAGTTGATTAAGCGAGCGTTGCATATTTTGTCGTGCCGCCTGTAAAGGCATATTCATGTTCGGAGAGATGAAAAATGTTTTTTTCGATAATCGGATGATATCGTTGATCGTTTTATTAAAATTTTGCAGGATTCCTTCCTGCTGCTCTGCAATTTTACTGTATTGATCGCTCAGCGGTGACAATTTCCCGGTACGGCGTTGCAGCGATTCCTGCTTCTGAGATAATTCCAGAATTTGTTGTAAGGCGCGTCGCATCGCTTGCTGAATCTTTTTCTTACTCTTTTGCAGCATGTGCTTCTGAGCCATCTGTAAGGACTGAAGATATCGGCTGAAATTTCGTTCCATATTTTGAGAGCTCTGTTGGGCCGAATTCAGTCGGTTTTTCTGTAGACTCTGCTGCATCTGTTGCATTTTCTCAGCCATCCTGTCGCTCTTCACATGAGCTGAAAGGGAATCGACCTGCTGTTGGGTTTCAGGAAATTGTGCTAAGCGCTCTTCTCGGCGAAAGCGCTCGAGACTCTGCCTGAAATCCTTAAAAGCCTTTTCCTGGTTCTTTTCGGTTTTTGCAATATCCTGTGCGGATTGATCCCTTTGATTTTGCTGATCTTCTATGCGTTCCGATATTTTTTTTTGCTCTTCTTTCAGATGGCGTGCTTTTTGAATCAATGCATCAAGACGCTGCTCGAACTGAACCTGTTTGAGTAATTCCATAGCCCGTTCAATATTCCGTTCGAATGCTTCCTGATTAAGTTTTAATTGTTGAAGAGCTTGTTTCACTTGCCGTGCGTCCGCTTTATCCATCGCCTTCTGAAGATTTTGAAGTGCTTTCATAAGCTCGGGAGTAACCACCTTTTGAAAAAGTTCCTGAAGTTTGGTGTATTTCTCGAGTATCTTCGGGGAGAGCATATTTTTCTGATCCAATTTCCGGATCATTTCATCCAGATTCTTTTTGATCTCTTCTACCCGCTTCTGCATCTCCTTCTGCTTTCGGATGCTCTTCTCTATCTCCTGCTTCTTTTCCCAGTTTATCTTTTTTTCACGATGCATTTCCCGATCTAAATCCTTCAGAGCTTTTTTAAGCTCTTTGGCCTTGTCACTCACATCCTCCAATTCTTCAACCTGTTTTTCCTGCTTTTGATCGAAATCGGCGAATATATCCTGCAGTGAAGGAAACCGTATCTGTAAAATTTTGCTTTTACCGATACCCGGCCCACTGATTACATTATTATCAACCGCCTGTCCGTAGTATTCGATAACATCCTCGAAGGTAAGCGGCAATGTATTAAAATCCCAGATGAATCGGGGATTCTCCTGTTTTACCCGCCTCTGTCCTTTTTCAATCGGAATGTACTGCCAGGAAGAATCCGTCTCCGATTTTTGCGTTTTTAAAATCCGGTACTTCAGCCCGACGTTACGGATACCGTAATCGTCATGGACTTCCATTTTTACTATTAAAAGACCGTCCAGATTCGATTCCACATCGCCTTCGGGTTGTATAATATCCACAGAAGGAGGATCATCCGGAATCAGGCCGATCTGATATTCAATCGGCTTCTGATTTTCCAACCCCGATGTATCGCGTATCATGATATGATAGGAATCTTCCTTTTTTACGGTAAACCGGGCTGAAATTCTGGGCCCGCTGATGTTTAACGGGATTTCTTTCCCGGAAGCAAATACAACCTGTCCGCTCGCCAGAAGTTTATTGGAATGTAAATGAAGTTCCACTTCCGACCCGGTTAGGGCCGAAATATCACCTACATTTTTATCCATTCGACTTTTCTTTAAAGCACTATAAGAAGGAGGGATAACCACAACCTGCAGGTCTTCCACCCGCGGAGGCACCAATACCTTAATCATATAGCGTTCCGATTTGATCCGGTCGCCAAAATGGTTTTCATCAACAGGCAGACCCCACACATAATAATAAACGGTTTGACGAATATCTCTCATCTTTAACACATAAACCGAATCCGACTTTTGCATTACATAACTGCGGGTTTCCTTCGGTTTATCTTGCAAAGCCAACTCCAGATGGACCTCCTGCAAAGGTGGCCCGCTATAATGAACTGAAAACTGGATGGGTTTACCTTTTAAACAATAGGCATTACCCGGCTCAACCCGAAATCGATATTGAGGAGTCGGCAAATAATCAGCCGTTGGATTAAGCAGACGAAGGGTAGCGATAGAAATATCCTGAAAACGAAAACCCATTATCAACAAGGCGCCCAGAATAATGGCTAAAACCCATTTAATAGAAGGGAAAAAGTCGGCCAGATGAATTTTCGAAGCAAAAACAGAGGAGTCGTATTTATTTAAAAAATGCCGCACAGCTTCGGCACGTAATCCCGGTGATGTACCCGGCTGCTCATGGTCCGTCATCAATTGCCAGGCAATAACAAATTCATCCTCCTGAACAGAGAAAGAGGCCCCAAGCATTCGGGCAAAAGGAGTTAAGTCTTTGTCTCTGTTATATTTTCTCAGGGCATAAAGCGGCGGGTATAACAATTTATAAACTAAAGCGATCAATAGGGGAGCGTTTACAAACCAGAGGCCCCAGCGGGTTATTCTGGAAAAAAAGAACAAATGGTCAGCCAGGGCAACGCTAATCCACAAGATCAATACGATGAGTACGAATCTTGTAAATCCGCCCCAAAAATTAAACCATAACCAGCGTTTGGCATACCGCCTTAAACTGCTTAAAAAATATTGTTCTTTTTCATTCATATAAATAAATTCCTGCACCTTGTCGCAGGATATTTTTTACTAAAATGTAAAATCTGATAAACTGCAACAACCTTTTGGCCTGATATTTCTCACTCTATTTCTTTTAAGGGATCAACCGGGGCCCGATTTAATTTAACAGCGCATACAAAAAAATGTTCACAGCCATCTTCAGGGCCTGGCGTCGTATCGGTTCCGGATCATGATGGATTTCCGCATTTTCGCAACCATCACTGATGTCCGTATTGAAGCTATAGAAACAAACCATTCGTCCTTGATAGATCAGGGCCAACCCGTGGGCAGGGCCTCCGGCATGCTCGTGTACTTTAGGCAGCCCGTTTTTAAATTGGTAATAATCGTGATAAATGGGATGCGAGAAGGGAAGCTCAACGAATTTCAACTCCGGAAAAACCTTTTTCATTTCTCGTCGAAAGGAGATATCCATACCGTAGTCATCATCCGCATACAAAAAGCCCCCATGAATTAGATACCGACGCAAAGCAGCCGTTTCTTCCCGAGAGAAAAATATATTGCCGTGGCCGGCTATATAAGCAATCGGATAATTTTTAAATTGCGGGTCTGTGATCCGATAGGCAACTTCTCTCTTTGCCGTATTCACCCCTACCACCTGATGTACTTCACGCAGGATATTCAGCCAGGTGGTTTTGTTCCCGTACCAGTCACCGCCACCGCTGTAATGAATACGTACCGGTGCAATCGGTTGACTGCAGGAGAACGATATGATCAGAAAAACGGAAAAGAAGATCTTTATCATAAAAAAACCCGAAACAGATTTTACCTATTCCGGGAAATTACATGCTTTCCTTATTAATAACAAGTTAAAGCGCACGCTGCAAGATCATGATCCCCATGGTTAACGCACCAATGGTTTTGACGGCTACTCCGCCAATCTTGCCGATAAAGGCACCCAGACCACTGCGTAAGCTGCTTTTCAGATTTCCTTGTTTAATGAATTCCAAACTAAATGCGCCGATAAAAACCCCGATGATCGAGCAGATAATCACACTTAAAATGGGTGTGAAAAAAGCGCCGGTTGCGGCACCCAACAGACCGCCGATAATTCCACCGACGATTCCCCAACGGGAAGAACCGAACCTTCTAGCCGTAAAAGAGATCATCACAAACTCAACCAGTTCGAACGCTAAAAGAACGGCGAAGACCGTTAAAATAAAAGTAACCGAGAATTGATTAAAACCGGTCGTAATACCCATGAAGAGCGTACTTAAGGCAATTAAAATATTGCCGGGTAAACCAAAAAAATTGGACATAATACCTACCCCGATAACCGTAATCAGGGCTATGTCGACTATTACAGGCATTGAACACCTACCTTACCAAATAATAAAACAAATAATTAATTAACTAGCCGTGGCAAACTGATAACGACGGGCTTTGGAATTCAGATTCAATTTGGCCAATTCCGCCCGTACCTGGAACCATCCCATCTTGGTATAACCAAAACGGGCTGTATTTAATTCTTTTTTTATTTTAAATGCACCTAATGCCGGATTTTCTTTGACAATGATTTTAATTTTTTCGTCAACCGTTAAATCGGCGATATCCACCTGTTGGGTGGTTTCGACTTCATCCGTTTGTTCCACTTCTCCCTCTGCCGACCGAGCCACTGATTCGGAGCTTGCCGGAGCCGTACTCGGTTGTTTAACCGGTTCGGGTTTGGGTAATGTAATCTCCTTGGCAACAGGTTTGCCGGCGGCCTGGAGCATCTCAAATTTATTTACGGCCTCATCCACCGTATCATAGACATCCAAAATATGATGAAATTCCAGCAATTCAAAAATTTCATATACATCAGGTACCATGCGAACCAATTTCAGATCACCGCCATTCTCACGAATGGATTTAATTTCACTGATAAAAATAC
Organism: Calditrichia bacterium; assembly: GCA_026983775.1. Lineage (GTDB taxonomy): Bacteria > Calditrichota > Calditrichia > Calditrichales > Calditrichaceae > JALSTK01. The sequence continues at coordinate 17,264 of JALSTK010000006.1, read as the reverse complement.
CCCAGCCAGCACTGCTTATGTAATCTACATTGCCCAGATCGACAATAATGAAAAACCGACCTTGTTTCAGTAATGAGTCCAGAGCACGTTCCAACTCTGAAGAGGTAGTCGTATCGATATAACCACCCACTTTGATAATTGAAATCTGATTGTGGCTGCCAGCGATCTCTGTCGAGACCTGAATTCCTTCCATTCAATCCTCCTCTTGCAGGAATGCAATAATTGATCGGGAAGCGTTTTATTGTTCTTTATTTTTTTCTATCGCTTCTAATAATGCAGTATTTGATATTACTTTTTTACTGGCTAATTTTTCCCGAATCTGTTTATAACTATCTGTTTTTCCCTTAGAATGTTCGCTTACACTCCGTTGTATATGGCGATGAATTAATCCGATTGTATTTATATTTTCGAATAAACTGGAATAATCTTTAAATTTATTGTCTTTTTTGAAATATTTCAATAATTCTTTGTAATTAATATAAATAACTTTAGCATCAATATGTTCAAAATCTTTATAGGTTATATCAAATATGTGCTGAATTTGTTCAAAAAGTCCTTTGACATCAGGAATTTTCTTTAAATGAGGATGTTTTAAGCTGATTTTCAATAATACATTAAGAGTCTTTATATCTTGTTTTAAATGTTCGCTTTCTTCTATATTCCCTATAATCGTACGTATCTTTGTAAAATCATCTTTCACCAAATCAAAATAGTGCAGTATATCGTCCTTATTCAGATCCGCAGTGACGGACTGCAATAAGTCTTTCCTGGAAACTTCCTTCTCGGGCGGATGATCCTCCCTGATTTGCGGAGTACCCTTTTCTTCCGGTTGCGCGGGTTCAGCTTTCATTTCCGGCTCCGCCTGGGGCTTAGGTGCAGCAGGCACAGCTCTCGGCTTCGGCTTTGCTTTTGGCTCGGTTTTCGGTTTCACATCCGGCTTAGAATCCGCTGCCTTTTCCTTTACTTCCGGTTCTGGCTGAGCTGCAGATCGTTTTTCTTTTTCAGGCGGCATAGTAGCTGCCTGATGCATGAATTTCCCGGAGAGTTCCTCTTCCGCTTCTGTAGTGGTAAGGTGAATGGTCGTCGGCTTCCGCTCTTCGGTTTCCTCCGGTTTGATAGCCCGCATGGCTTTAGCTTCTACTTCATGACGTTTGGCTATCTCTCTTTCACTGGATTCGAAGTCCAAAATAACTTTCCCATCGAGAGTCAGCAGCGGGGTACCGGGTTGTTTTAAAGGACGTTTACTGCTCTTACGCAGATAGCGTTCCCGTAAGGTTTGCGTATTTAAACGCAGTTTAATCAGTTCATTATAAATCCGGTCCGCATCGATTCTCATATTGCCATATTCGTCTTTACGCAATTCATAGGAAATTAATTTAGGTCCGTAATCCGGATGTTTGCGTATAATATCAAAAATCTTTGTCTTTGCCTCTATGGATAGGTGCTTTTTCTCTACATAGTCCTGCTCTTCAAAATAATCACGCAGACCTTTCATCCCTTTGCGCTGGATGATCTCTTTGTATTTATAATACTGATGAGGAGATACTTTTAACTTTTCCAGAGCATCTTTTACCTTTACCCCTTCTTCGATCATGTTAAACAGTTCTTCCTGTAAGCGATACTTAACGTCACCGGCCATCATGCGTTCCTTGACGGCCACAAAGGTAATATCATCATTTTGAGGGGCACCACCGGTAAAAGCTTTTAAATCCTGATTTACACTTTTTACGAATTCACCCACATCGAGATGAGCATTACGACGAATGGTTTCCAGAAAGCGCTCTTCTCTGAAGAGCTCCCGTTTGGCGTTCATGGCCTCGGTAATACCGTCCGTATATAAAACAAGAATATCATCTTCACGCAGACGGATGGAATCGGTTTGAATGGTTTTATCGAACAGATGCAGATCGGGTAATTGAATACCGACCGGGAATCCGGTAGGATTCAGATAATAGGTCTGTCTGCTGGAACCGCGGTAGAGAATCATGGGATTATGACCGGCGCTAGCATAGTGAATAATACGGTTACGTGAATCCAGAATAATATAGAACATGGTAACAAACATACCGCGTTTCATATCATCCGCCACGAAGCGGTTAACCCGGGCCAGAACATCGGCCGGATTTTTGTTACCGCGGGATTCCAGACGTAAAGCCGTACGGATCATTGTCATGATGAGTGATCCCGGCACACCCTTTCCGGAAACATCGGCCACACAAATACCAATGGTTTCATCATCTACTTCAACAAAATCAAATAGATCACCGCCCACCTCTTTGGCCGCTTCGTAATAGGAAGCAATTTCAAATCCTTCAACTTTCGGGAAATCGCTGGGCAATAGCATTTGCTGAATTTCCTGGGCAACCTGCAACTCCTTCTGCAATTTTTGCTGCTCCATTAAATTAACCTGGGCCTCACGAAATTTACTAGTCATTTCGTTAAAGGCCTGAGCAATCTCACCAATCTCATCCGAAGCGTCAATATCGATTTCGTCCTGGTCTACTTTTCCATGAATCACTTCTCGAACCCATTCGGCCAGACTATGAAATGGAGATAAGATACGGTTAATTAAATAGACTAGCGGAATATATCCGGCCACTAAAATAATGATCAGAAATATAATCTGGCGAAGTTTTTTATGATTGACCCGGTCAACAATAGTTTGCTGGTCAATCCAGGCATGTACTTCACCGATCTTTTTAACGCCGCCCAGGGTAATTTCTGCCGAAACGTCGTAAATCTTCACGGTATCATTTAGAGCGTAACTGAATACCCGTGCGTTTTTAAAAGTATCGACCAAAGCCGCATTCCCGGGCTTGGGATAAGTTGAAAATTCATAAGTTCGGGAGGTATTACCCCAGGCGAGGATTGCTCCCGCTGTATCGACCACAAAGACATCTTTGATCAGAAGGGAATCGGAATTTCTGAAAGAATAAGCGTTTTCAAACAGTACGGCGCTATTATCATTCAGCAAATCATCCACCGAATTATCGGCCATAGCCTGGCAAGCCGCCCCGGTTACGGATAAGGCATCCACCAGGACTTTTTCGTTCGTATTCATATAAATCGGGATAAAAATAGCCAGGACCAAAACCGTAAAAATAACCGAAGCAAAGATGGAATATTTAGCTTTCAAATTAAGGCCGTGCCACCACAACATTACTTTCGATTCATGGCTCTGATCACGATATTTGGTTAACCGAAATTCGTTCCCACGCTCGGTGACGGAATAACTCATGTCATCCATCAACTTACGCATCATCATGATACCCAGGCCGCCTTTTTTGCCGATATTTACATATTTGGCCAAATCGGGAGTGGCCGCCTGTCGGGGATCAAAACTTTTACCCTGATCGACAATCAGAATGGTTAAACTTAATCGACGAACAATGGCTTTAATGGTTATTTCACCATTTTTGATATCGCGGTAGCCATGACGGATAATGTTGGTGCATGCTTCATCAACAACCAGTTTAAAAGAGTTGACAATTTTCTCTTCGAATCTATAGCGTTTACCGATATGATCAATAAAATCCCGTACCTGGATGAGATAACTCATCTGGGCCGGAATGGTAATTTCTTCCTTTTTTACATTTTTAAACATAAAACTATCCGCTTAAAATACTTTACCTGGTCTTTTTCAGCCGGTCTCTGGCTCCCTGTATCGCCTTTAATACCTTTTTATTATAAGGATATTTCTTTAATATCTCATCCCAAATCGTTATGGCCCGAGTATATTTCCCTTTTACAAAGAAATCAACCCCTTGCAGAAAACGCCGTTCATTGATCGGATCCAGTTTCTCCGTCTTACCCACGGTTTCTACTTTTGATTTTTCATAATATTGTTTAGCCAGTTTGTTTTCCGGGCTGATCTTCAGAGCTTGTTCAAAAATTTTCAAAGCCTGGTCATATTGACCGATATCGAAAAGTCCTAATCCTTTCTGGATATCTTCCTGAAGTCTGATCCGCTGGGTAAGCGTTTGGATCTCATTCTGGATGGGTTGATTATCTCCGCCCAGCACGCTGGCATCTGCCAAAAGGTTCAGTGCATTGGCATAATTTCCCTGCTTGAATTGTTTACGGCTCTGCACGATTAAACGTTTTACCTCTTCATTCATACGCCTCTTGGTGGTACGAATGGCACTCACCAGAGTCGGATCATTCGGCGCTTTATCCAGAGCGAGGTTAAATTCCATCAATGCTTCGGTAAAGCGGTTCTTATTGAGAAAAGTTCTGCCCTTCTCGAAATGTTCGTTTACAAAGGCACGGGTATTTTCCGCCCGATCTTTATCTATGGCATTGCGAACGGCCAGGGCTCGTTCCGAATCCAGCTGCCTTTTTAACATTACATCCGAAGAATCGAGCATGATCTTGGCCCGTGGATTAAAGGCATCCCGACCCATTACTTGTTGATACTCGACAATTGCGTCCAAATATTTACCATTGGAAAAATATTTATCGGCTTTACTCAGATGCTCGGCTACAAATTTTTGCCGATCCTTTTCTCTTATATCGGCAATAATTCGTTCTTCTTCAGCTTTTCGTTTGGCCTGGGCAATTTCGAATAGTTGATCCCGGTTCAAACCGAAATTAAAAGACAGAGAAAACCGGTGCATGGCAGATAAAACGTCCGAATAACTGGTATTCCCAAAAGCATAATCAATCTGAAAGATACTATATTTAACCCCCGCCCCAAAGGTGGGATTCTTTCCGTCATAGCCCAAACGAACCATGCCCAGATTTCTGAAACGGTACTCGGTACCGAAATGAATCCGCAAATCACGGTGCTGCGAATAATCAAAATCCAGCAGAACATTTAACGTATTCGCACCGCTAAATAAAATCCGGCGCATCAAACCGGCGCGAATGGAAAGGGGCAGAGCGTCGGTATCAATTCCCTCTTTTATTTGAGGAGTAAATATATTGCGTAGATTGAATCCGAAGGACCAGTCACGTAACAACGCGGAAGTAAAAATTTCGGGTCGGTACATAAACCCTAAATCCATACCCACGCCGTAGTCTATTTTACTTCCTTCACTATATAGGTTGTTCCAGGCCTTGCGGACAACCTTGACGGTAATGCCCGGGGTTAAATCCCAGAAGATTTTCTTGGCGTAAGAGAAATAGCCCTGAACTTCATCCCAGGAGAAGGTACCCAAGTAATTATTAAACGCATCACGCTGCGGTATTTGCCCGATGCCGATCCGGCCTATACCCATACCGAAAGTACCCAGATTCAATGTGGGATACGCATAGCCCAGAAAATCATACATGGTACCTTCGAACAGAGTGGAATGGAAAAAACTGACACTCTGCTGATAGACATATTCCAATCCTGCCGGATTCCAAAACACAGCCGTGGGATCATCGGCCATGGCCGTAAAGGCCTGCCCCATGCCCAAAGCCCGCGCACCGTAACCCATGCTGAGATTGCTTTCCGTTCCGCCCTGACCCTTCTCCTGGGCCATCACTTCTTTTCCGGCAAACAGAAGTGCAATCAGAACCATGATAAATTGTGATATGAGAAAACGCCTGCTCATAAATTTATCTCTCTTATTTTAAGTATCCGATTTTTATAATATGCCTTACTTTAGGTTTCCCGTTACGCGGCACCAGCTCAATAGCGCATAAGTAAATTCCGTTCAGCACCCGATATCCCCTGTCGTTCCGGCCGTCCCACTTGACCATATTCTGATAAAATCCCGGTGCCAAACCGTTGATCTGCCGCGTCCAAACCAATTCGCCGGTCAGTGTAAATATGCGAATCCGTACATCGGAAGGATCCAGGAGGCGGAAAGTAATATTGGTAGATTCATACCTTCTTCCGAAAGGATTCGGATAGTTTCCAAAGGATTCTGCCACATTTTCGGAAAGAATCGTTATCGCTTTGGAACCCATCAATTCACTTTCTCCGATTTTGGCTCCGGTAGAATCGATTATTCTCAAAGGATGCGCAGCATCAAAATCATAGACATTTACATCTCTCAGCACCGCACGGAAACCCCTGTTTATGGCCTTATCCTGAAAAGAAGTTAAGACTACAAAGTCGCCGATAGTGCGGGCATTTAATTCCGCTTCCGGCGCAAAAGTCAATTCCACGGGATTGGATGTGGTATCTGTAATTTGGAAATTAATATAATCCTGAATGGCGGCCAGGGAGCCCTTTTTCTTTAATTGAGCCTGGTAATCATCCATACTCACGACACGGATAGATTTAAGCATTGTAAACAGAGCCATGGAATTAAGGAGATTATCCGCTGAGGCTTCGCCAATGGATTGATAAAATCCAATCTTCAATCCGTGAACTTTAAGCACATCATCATAATCCTCATTCGATACTCTGAAGCCCATCAACGGTACATCACTTTCGGCCTGGGTAAAAGAGGTGTCGGATATGAAGCTATTGTCCATCGTCACCATAATTGTTTTCTGGCGCACCCGAATCGGGAAAACAACGAGGCCCGAATCCGAGCCGATATGTACGGGTTGCCCGCTATTGTAATCGACTGGCATTTTATTATACCGTAATACGAAATTGGCCGTTAAATCGGCCTGAGGCGCCTTGACTACCCATTGTAACACCTGATTGGTATCTGTAAACGATTTTTCCCAGGTGTCGCCTGCATCCAGTTCAAAGCCCTGAGCATGGATGGTTGAATCCAGGAGAACGGTACCGCTACCCGTAAATTTAGCATATTGCAGATGACCGGCATAGGAAGCGTAGCCTGGTTTAATACGCAGCTCTATTTTCTGCCCACGGGAAACAAGTTTTGTGTTGGCTACAGCATACGGTTTAACCGAGAAATGGCGAAATACCAACGAAGCATACCGTTGAATATGAACCGAAGCCTGGGTCTGGCCCTGAATCAATTGGCCGCTGTTCACATCCTCGGCCTGAAGCTGAATTTGAATGATCTCGTTGCCACTGCCGTTGTAATCAACGGGTACCTTTAAATTCCATTGAGCCTGATTCGTGCCATTCAGGGGAAGAGGGGTATTGGGAGAAGCGCCCAGACTGACCGGTAAAATAAGAGTTGCCTGGCCGTTTGTTACCGTACTGGTCAGATCCGCTGTCAGTTGAATCGTATAATCCTGACCCGTGGAAAGTGTATCCTGAACGGTTGTGGTTAATTGATTAATTTGGGCAGCCCCTTCGATGGCGATGGTTTTTAAAGCCTGATCATTCTGAATATAAGCCGGTTTAAGCGAGTTTTCATCAAGCGGTAACTGATTCAGATAGACGGAAAACTGGTTGTCGAGCAGAGTCAGAAGGTGGTTGGAATTTTGTGGCCGGAAGCCCGGAATAAAACGCTGTGCCATAGCCTGCTCCGGGTTCGTACTGAGCGGCTTAACTTTTAACCACCAGTCAAAAGGATTATTCGCAGAGAATGTCCGTAATGAATCCGCTGGCAGGGCTTGACCTTGATTGTCCACCAGCTCAAAGCGATCGCCAAGACGAATAACCGCCTCTCCTGTACCTTGCGCATTTGCAGCACCGGGTTTATTGGTTACCGTGGCCTGTAAGCGGAAAATCTGACCGGCTGATACCGTATCATCCATAGCACCGGTAGGTTCAACGATCTTCAGGTTCAAGGCCAGACTGGTACGGTTGATAATATGCAGGCCCAGTTTGGGTGATTCGGTTTGTTTGAACTGCCCGCTGTTTTCATCGTTTCCGCTTAAAATTATGTAGATCGAATCCGGCTGAGAAGAGACCGTCTCCGGCGCAACGACCCTCCAGTCCACATGATCCTGCAGACCTGCCGTGCTTAGATTGATTCTGCCACTATCCAGTAACGAATATCCGGAGGGCAGGATAATACGAGCCAGGCGATTGCTATCGTTCATCGCAGTAGAATAATCGAATAGCGCATGAATGGTAAAAACCTGGGTGGTGGAAATAATGTTATCCGTAGCTCCCGCCGGTTCAGTAACGCTAATAGAGGTCGCCTGGATTATACCGGCCGGGACGACACGCACAGGAACGACAGAGATACGTTTACCGAGTACAGAGGGGCTTCCGCTGTTCAGGTCGATCGGTGCTTCGAAAATCGCTACCTGCAGAGAATCGAAATCCGGTCCGGAGGTGAGCTGATTGGCCGAGACAGTCCATTCCACATACTTCGTCGAAGGGTTAAAACTACGCAGGCTAAGGGTATCGGCAACCAAATTATATCCTGCAGGTAGGATCAGTTTCAATTTTCCGTTGCCATATTCGGCTTGCCCGTTATTCGAAACGGCAGCCCGGATTGTAAACTGTTGTCCGCGGGATAGTATGGAATCCTGAGCCCCGACCGGTGCGCTAACAGAGGCAGCAACATTTAACAAAGCGGGCAGCACCGCCTGAACCGTTTCCACATTATCAAGCGGTTGATTAATGGTAATTCTTTTACCCGTTTTATCCATCGCGGAATCGACGACCACCTTAAACTGGTAGGCACCCGTTTGATTCAGAACGGTTTCTTCCTGATGCATAACCGTGCTACCCGGCATAATCGATTCGACTGTAAATCCGACAAGGCGGGTCGATCCTCTGTATAAACTGAGATAGGCTCTTGGGATTTCATCAGAACCTGCATTGTGCATCCGGATATTCAGATGAAAACTATCTCCCACATTAACGAAGGGAGCATTGGGTGCCAGTGCGTCTTTCGGTATCGTCAGAGAATCGATCCGGAACAGCGCCGGTGAAATGACTACAACCGTATCCGCGGCGAGAATCGTGCGGCTTGTATCATTGATCTGTTCCGTCCGCAGGTCCGAAAAGAGTCCTGCAGGCTGAGCAGTAACCGAACCGAGAGTCGCTTCCGCATCTAAATTAAATGTAAATTGATAGCTGGTACTTTGTCCGGCAGTTAGCGTATCGGGTAAAAGGGCCGAACTGCTCTTTTGGAGCCATTCGGAGCTGACCAATTGATCGGTTTGAGTCTGACGAAAGTCAAACTGAATGGCCCGTAACACGGCCGGTGATTGGCCCTGATTTGTAATAACCGTTCGCAAAGGAATATCGGTTTGGCCTTGACGTACAATTTGAGAATCCACAGACACCTGAGTAAAGATTAAATTTGCCGGATTAATAATGGTTACGGCCGACGGACTTGTACCTTCCGAATGAATCGTCTGGCCGTCCGGCAATTCTCCTACCGCCGACCAATACAGATCATAAACACCGGTTGTTAAATGTTCAGGTAAGGTGGCATTGTTAAAGACTACATTTGTATTCTCAACCCGGCCGTCCGATTCATCCTTACCCTTTAAAGTGTAACGCCCCGACAAATAAATATCATTCACTCCTGCACCTACAATTCGAATAAAGGTGGAATCAGGCAGAAGTGTTAGATCTGCTGTTCCCGAATCAACAAAAGCCATATGAAATGCCACTATTTCTCTGGAGATAATCGTATCGGGAGACAGAGTCTGTTCCACGTAATGGGCCGCACCACCCGATGCTACCTGTATTTCGGCATGCGTACTCTGGGACTCCACCACATTCGTCCCGTTTTCCAGGCTAATTTGACCGTAAATATTTAACGTACCGGTAAAAAATTCATGGGGAACATCGAATGAAAAGGTAAGTTGATTATTATTCTGTTGTTGCAGAACCGTTAAGGTATCGGTCCTTTGATAATTAGCAACCTGAACAAGGCCCCCGTTTTGATCCGTAAAAATCAATTTTGTACCTTCCTGGTCGATGGTTTGCGGTCCGACACCATTGGAAACGACCATGGAAACCATCAACCCCGTTTCCCCCCATACCGCATTATTTTTATTGGCCGCTATCTGAGTGATCACAACCAGACTATCTCCATAATGCAGGATTCCGGCATCGATGGATTGATCCACAGAGGCCTCGTGATTCGAATTTCCTCTCAGGTTCAACCGGTAATAGTACGTAGAGCCGCTCAGACCGCTTAAATATGTCCGGCGGAAGATAAGTCGGGTTGATTGGTGGTCTCCGGGAAGGCGTAACAAACTGGAATCGGCCATGGGTATGGAATAACCGGTGGGGTTTAAATTATTATCTAAAATCTGCAACCGGGTATGGCTGGAATCGATATCAACCGCGGCCTGTCCGTCATTCCTCAAATCCACATAAAAAACGACCGAATCATTGCCGGCACTTTGAGTGGGGTCTGTACTTAACCAACTAATGTCTGCAGGAGTCTGAATTTCAAAACGGGCTGCATTTACCGCATCGGCTGAGATGGTTTGTTCCGAATTTATATCCTGAGCTGAAATTGAAGCGCTTACATCTACGGGGCCGGAATAAACATTCGTATTTATTGTAATGGAAAAGATCAACGTATCCGACTGACCGCCACTTAAATTGAAGGGGGTGCTGTGGTTTGTTAGTACCGGGTTAAAATCAATCATCTGGCTGAAGGACAGATCGGCTTGATTAATGATCGCCGTGGCTTCACTGCTATTCGTCACTGCCACATACACCAAACCGTTTTGCTGCCCCTGATGCATCGTATCGGGCACCACGCGGACCGAGCTGATCTGAACGGCCGCCTTTTGCTGGATGGTCAGACTACCCGGAGAAGAAGTTGTATCCACCACACTTTGGGCATCGTCATTTACGTCCGAACTGACGACCCGGCCGGTAGCGGTATGAACGCCCGATTGGGCCGTGTCGGTAACAGCCACATCAAAGGGAAAACTGACATTCGTTCCGGCTCCGATCTCAAGCGGCAGGGAGGGACTACCGGCTCGAATGATTATAAATCGGTCATCCTGGTTTTGAGCACCCAGATTTAAGTGTAATTGCACGGAATCGACCCGCGCATTGGCCCTGTAGGTTCCGGAGGCATTGGCAACGACCACCGTACCCGTTATATTTTGCTGGCCGGTTGAGGCCGTATCCGGAGCTATTTGCACACTGGCAATCGTAACTTGCGGCCGTTGTTCCACAAGCCACGAATCGTTCACAGAAGAGTTTTCGAACCAATACGATTTACCCGATATCTCTTCGTGAATATGGATTCTGGATGAAATAGTATCCGGACCGGTTAAGGCGCTTTCCCGAACCGTTATGGGAATGGTATATGTTTGTTCAAGTCCCCCGTCGATCGAACCCAGAGGTGGGATCGGATCCCCGTAGCCGTATGCAGAGGTATCGTTATGCGTAAAGCGAAGCTGGAGCGAATCAATTGTGATCGGTCCATCGCTGTCATTGACGATGTGCACCCTGACATTAGCCGTATTCTGTCCGAGAGAGACACTGTTTTGAGAAGCAGCAACCGAAGTAATGCTTACTGCAGAACGGCCGCTCGTAACCCGCCATACCAGTGAATCGATACTCTGATAACTATACTTCTTACCGGAATACTGATCCCGGTAGCCTACCTGTGCCTGCAGTGTATCTTTGCCAGTCGCTGAATTTATTTTAACATCCACCAAATCCGTAACAGTGGTATCACTTCCACCCTGAACTGTGAAATTCAGATCCGGATAGTGGTGAACATAGAGACCGATTCGTTCCACCAATTTTAAAGAGGTGATGAAGGCCGGTGACTGACCGTTATTTTGAATATGAATATAAACCGGATTATTATCCTGACCCTGATTTACCACACTATCCTGAGAAGTGATCGAAGTAACCGTAATATCTGCGGGGGTAAATACGGACCAGTTATCCGTTACGCTCGCCCCCTCATCACGGATTGTAGAATCATTTCCTGCCGCCACATAATTGGAATCACGGCCCGCTGTTCTTGCATCCAAAATTTGATTACCCGTAGCCGCATCATCAGGAAGAGTAAACCGAACCTGAAATCTTTGAAAGCTATTGCCATTCATGGTAAAGGGTAAAGTCGGTGTGACGGTTTGATTTACATCATAGGCGGTAATCCGCAAGGAATCCACAATCAGTTTTGCTTCACCCGTATTGGATACCCGTACCGTTATCAACGTGTCGCTTCCCTGGGCAATATGAGTCGCTTCTGCAATTACGGAATCAATAACAACTGCCGCCCGGTTTTGCACAACAAGATCATGTACAGTTGGTAACGTTTGATTATAAGCCGCATGATTTTCAGTTCCTTCCAAATTCAACTGCAAAGTATAGGTGCCGGATGATTGGCTTATGGCACCCGCTTCGAAATGGAGGGTTACCGTACTTTTGCCGCCGATCACCGTAGGTGTCGTCAATCGTCTGCTGAAATCCGGCTGTCCCACCATTTCCAGTCGACTGTTGGTTGTATCGATTAACAGGTCGGCTTCTCCCGTATTACGAACCTCGACTGTGGGACTGATATTTTGTCCGGTTGATACTTGTACGGGCTGGTTATCCAAAACCGTTATGGCAACGGCTTGCTGAACCAGCCAGCTATCGGTCGTATCTGCAGATTGATCCGAAAGCTGCGACTGATCATAAGAATTTATACCGAAAGCACTGGCATTGAGAGCGTCGGTTCCGCTGCTGGCATCGCTCCGTACTTCCACATGAAACCAGACCGTATCCTGCTCGCCGGATTGTAATTGACGGGAAATCGTGCGCAGTAGTGTGTTGGTTACATAGTTCTGCGTCGGCAGAGTCAGCCGGACGCTGTCTACCTGAATCGTATAGGCACCGTTATTTTCCAGGCGGACCAATACGGGAATGTTGCTCTGACCGGTACTTACCGAATCATAATCCGCCTGAACGGATAATAGATGCAGAGCCCCCGGACTAATGATACGCCAGGCAGCGTAAAGAGCGGGTTTCTCCTCCTGATAAACGAGTTCACTGTTTACGTCACTGAAAGAGATGGCCACCCGGAAGGTATCCGGACCGGTAGGCGCATCCGCAGCAACTTTAATTTTGAAAAACAGGGTATCGCTTTCATTACCGTGCAAAGTATAAGGGAAATTCTGCACCGGTGTAAGTGTATAAGATGAATTATATGAAATGGATATACTGTCTACACTGTTTATAAGAGCGGAAGCCTGACCGATATTGGTAATGGCGATTTTTAAGGTATCTCCTTCTTCGCCCTGGGTAACCAGGGTATCGGTTAGTTGAATAGCCGTTATTTCCAAATCCGCCACGGACTGGACATGTAAACTATCGCCGCCGTCCGCCGTAAACAGCGTATCATAGGTTGCGCTGCCGTTGACCGTACCATATAAAAAGGCTGTGCCGGGATACGTCGCCCCGCTCGGCAAAGTGATTGCCGCTGTAGCAAATTGCAGACTTGTAAGCGAAGAGGGGCCTAAGGTTTGATTCCCATCCAAATAAAAAGTCTGCGCCCCAAAGACGAAGCGCGTCGAATCTTTATCCAGTACATAATCGTAATCACCATTGTTTTGGATTTGCAGGACAAAAGCCGTATTCTGATTTTCGGATACCGTCTGCGGTGTAAAATTCTGATAGGTAAGCTGAATACCGGAAGTTACCCGGAACTGATCGGTCTGATCCGCGTGATGGTCGGAAGCGCTGCCTCCGGTCGTGATCACCGTGCCTAAAATAAGGCCATCCACATCCACAGTGCCAATAGAGGCATCATCCGGTATTTGTACCGAAAAACGCAAATCAACGGTGCCATTTGCCGGAATTTGGGTAGCATTACCCGCATCCGGCTGAACTACAAATCCTTCATCCGGATTGAAGGTGAGTGTTGCATTATCAATACCGATATCCCGGTTACCGGAATTCTGGACGCGCATCATGACCCGGTTCATGGTTCCGCCCCGCTCAACCGCTTTGGAGGCCGGATCCTGTACCTGTACATATTGGATATGCAGCGGTTCGATGGACAGCTCACCGGGATCCGTATTTAATATACCGTTCAAATTGACATCATCGTTTATTCCTGCAAACTGTATCTGAGGAGTGTAATTCCCCGAACTGAAAGCCGAATCGATGATTATCTGCTGAAATCGTAAGCTAATATTCTGACTGGATGCAGATAATACGGCCGGAGAATCCACTGCAGCAAACATCGTATCCAAATCATCCGTAAAAGAAAAAATGGTATTGGCCTGATCCAGTTCAACCGTATTGGGCCCGGGATTGGAGACCTGTACACGAAATATAACCGTATCTCCAGGATTGGCAACTTTCGGTTCCAAAGTGTTGCTTACATAGGTAATTCCATAAATCTTATAATATGCCGTATCTGCCAAACCGCTAATATATGCTTTGGCAATGGATGAATCCGCTCCCGTGGGAGTAATATAAACGCTTTCCACCAGGCCGTTTTCATCACTTAAATCGGTATGATTGGAAAAATTAGAAGTGGGCTCAAAACTAACCGTGGCTCCCTCAACTACATTTCCGTATTGATCTTCTACCCGGGCTTCTATCTTTTGATTGCCCCCGGCTATGGCAGAGCGATTATTCCCATATGTCGAAACAACGGTAGAAGCGACATCGGCATTAGCCGTGGCATTGAACCGAACTAAAGGAAGACTACCCGAGGTCACAGTTAAAGTATCCTTTCCGGATTGGGTTCGCAGGCTCCAGAGATTCCGCGCAATCCCATAGCTATCCGTATAAGAAGAATCCGAGCTAACCGTACCGTCAGCAGACGGGATCCAGTTTAGTCCTGCATTTGAAATCGCATTGCCGTAGGCATCCTGAACCTTTACCTTCAACGTATCGGATAATTGTTGGCCGACTGTTCCGCTCTGATCATTTCCGGCATAGAGGATCAGGCTGTCGGCAACATCAGGAACTGCTGTAGCCGTAAAATATATGGGGTTGTTTTTCAATTCACTGTTATGAGCACAAACCCGATATGTTCCTGTTTTACTCCCCAGAGTAAACGCCGTACTGGCAAAACCGTTGCTATTCGTCAGAGCGGAAACCGTGTGAATTATATAATCCGAACCGCCTTCCGGTACATCCAAAGGAGAATCCATGCTAAAAGTTATACTTACTCCACTTACCGGGTTACTTAGACTATCTACTACACGAACTACAAATTCATTGTCGAGGCGCTGAGCAACCGTATCCTGCTGGCCATCACCGCTCCAGTATAGTAAACTATCTGCTGCCGCACTAACTGCATTGGCATAAAACACTGCGGTATCCGGAATGGCGCTAATCACGGCCCGCGCCGAGTCGAGACCAACCGTGCTCTTAAGAGTCCATCTGGAACGGGATATACCCTGAACATCCGTCTGATCCGAAGCAGGTGTTAAAGTACCGTCATTAGCCGTCTCCCAATTGACCGAAACCCCGGGTACGACATTTCCGTAGACATCGGTAATCTTAACCAGAAGAGAATCACTGAGATCATGATTTACCTCGGCCGAAGAGGTATCTACGGGACTCTGGGTGACGAGTGCCGGAGTACCCGGTGAAACACTGATTAAACCGGAATAATCCGATAACGTATTTAAAACAATCCTGAATTGAGCCGTATTTACAATTCTGAAATAGAAACGGTTTTGATTGGTATCACTCACCGCATTGCGAAAATAGCCGATCGTGTCTCCGCTGACCGTCCAGGAGACAGCCTGCAATCCTAAATAATTACCATAGCGGTCGTATCCAGCGGCAAAAAGATCGAGTGAGTCTCCGGCTGTTCCCGTATAACTATTTAATTCCGCTCCGTCAGCACCGGCAACCGTTTGAATTCGCAATTCACTCAATGTTGAATTATTAACGGTAATTGTACCGGTTTGATCATCCGTCCAGCCGTTACTGTTGGTGGTAAAAACCTGACCGGAGCCGGGTTGAGATGGATTTATAGTTGTAAAATAGGTGTTAAGACTATCTCCTAAACCGCTTAATGTACCGTTCACATGCCAGTTGACTGCCGTATTGCCGGTAAAATTATTATCAATATCATATCCGGCAGCATACAGGTCCATACTGCCTCCGGCCGTTAAAGTGGAGTCCTGAACCTCACTTCCGTTTCCTCCCGGCGCCGTTCGGATCAATACATAACTTGTATTACCGGGATTTACGGTTATCAGACCGCTTTCATCCGTAACCAGGCTATTGCTGTTAGCCGAAGCCTTTATGGTACCGCTACCGGAATGAACTGCTTCAAAATGAATGCTATCGGTGGGATTGGCAGGCGTTATTTGATCAATGACTCCCGTGCTATCCCAATTGGCAGATACGCGCCCGATGAAGTTACCATCCGCATCATAGCCCAGAGAATACAGAGTGAGGAAATCATCGGCTGTAATCGTTGTATCTCCAAAGACATGACCATTTGCCTGCGTATCGGTTTGGATGCGCAGTTCCGCCAACCCTCCGGACGTTACGGAAATAGTCCCCGTCGCATCACCTGTAACCGAACCCGCCGGGGTAGCCACAATTTGTCCGGAACCTGTAGTCGTTGGATCGAATCCGAATTTGTTCCCCGAGGCATTCACGCTTTCCAGGGTGCCGTTCGTCGACCAGGTTACACTTGTATCGGCAATATAATTATTGAACTGATCATATCCGGCCGCATAGAGGTAAAGAATTTCGTCGGTGCTCATAGAGTGATCCCCAACTTCCTGTCCGCCGTTATGCGCTTCCGAACGGATAAGGACATAACTTAAAGCCGAGGGACTGACCGTGATTAAACCGCTCTCCCCGTTCACTCCGCTGTCCGTGCTGTTCTCGGCATGAACCGTAAAACTGCCCGCCGTCGTATCCGTTACCGTGAAATTCGCCGTGCTGCTGTTACTGAAGGTTATACTGCTACCTACATCAAACCAGGCCGTGCTGCTGCCCGGCGTACTTAAATTCACCGTCTCACTATTGCTGACCGCATTGTCATACTGATCATAGGCCGTGATCGTATAATTGATGCCTGTATTCGCCGTTACATTCTGCGCCGACGAAGGACTGAATCCGTAATAGCTGATCGCTCCCGTCTCTAAGGGTAGCGTGATCGTCGTATTGGCCGAACCGCTCGTTACCGTTATTACATCGCTTCCGTAACTCACATCTTCGCTGGCCGTATAGAGCGCCTCCGCCAATCCCGTACCGTCGCTTACATCATCTATGCTCGATACGCCCCCTGTAAACGTCCCGCTGCCCGTGCTGCGCGTAAAGGTCACCGTGCTGCCGCTGATCGGATTGCCCCACGCATCATACAAGCGAACCTGAAGATTCCGATCCGTGCCCACTTCGATCGCTGACTCCGACGATACCACCGTAAAATGATCCGCAGAACCCGCTGCCACCGTGATTAAACCGCTCTCTCCGTTCACTCCGCTGTCCGTGCTGTTCTCGGCATGAACCGTAAAACTGCCCGCCGTCGTATCCGTTACCGTGAAATTCGCCGTGCTGCTGTTACTGAAGGTTATACTGCTACCTACATCAAACCAGG
>JALSTK010000005.1 GCA_026983775.1 Calditrichia bacterium | reverse complement strand
TTCAAATACAGCACGAACAAAAACAACAGGGTAAAAAATTTCATTTCATTTCTCCTTATCATAAAAGGGATCGATTTTTTGCCTTAGTCACACCTCAAACTATAAAGCACTTCTTTCAATGTCAAGCCGTTTCAAGCCTTTCTCTTTATTGTGCTTGGCTATCTTCTTTTATTTCGTTAAATTGTTTCTCGCAACAGCAAATCGACTTTACTACGGAGTAAACATGCAAATCGGAATAATCGGCCTGCCATATGCCGGAAAATCAACCATCTTTTCAACCCTGCTCACTCAGAAGTCTTCGGATACGGGTACATCCAAAATGAGCGCCGAACGCGGCGTGGTTAAGGTTCCCGATGAACGGCTCGATCGTTTAACGGAAATGTTCCAGCCCAGGCGTAAAGTGAATGCCACGATCGAATATATTAAAGTACCTGGTCTGGAAAGCGAAGAGCAGCAGACGCGCAGCCTGCCGGCCCAGTTTCTGGCTAATTTAAAAACGGTAGACGCCCTGCTCGTTGTGGTGCGCGATTTTGAAAACGAATACTATCCCCACCCTTTAAATCGAATTGATCCGGCAGCCGATATAGAATTCATCAACAGCGAATTTTTATTCAGCGATCTGTCCATTGTGGAAACCCGTTATGAAAAACTGGAAAAATTAGTTCCCAAAACCCAGGACGAAAAGGATAAAAAGGAACTGGCTCTGATGACTAAACTCAAAGCCCAGTTGGAAGAAGAGCGTCCCTTGCGTGAATTGCAATTTAGCGCCTCTGAGGAATTAATCCTTAAAGGATACCAATTCCTTACCGCCAAACCGGTTTTATATGTCATCAACATCAGCGAAGATCAAATCGGTAATGAAGACCGGATTGAAGAGCAATTCAGTTCTTTGTTAACCCCCCATTGTGCTTTAACATCACTCAGCGCGGAAATAGAAAAGGAGATTTCCGAGTTATCCGAAGAAGACGCCCGGGCTTTCATGGAAGACCTGGGGATCAAGGAACCGGCTTTGAGTAAATTAATCCGTACCTCCTTCGATCTATTGGGGCTCATCTCCTTCTTCACGGTAGGGGAAGATGAATGTCGTTCCTGGACCATCCGGCAGGGTACTAATGCCCAAAAGGCAGCCGGTGTCATCCATACCGATTTGGAAAAGGGATTTATCCGGGCCGAGACCGTGCATTATAATGACCTGATCGCCCAGGGCAGTTTGGCTGCTTGTAAGGAAAAAGGACTTTTACGTCTGGAAGGAAAAGATTATATTGTCCGGGACGGAGATATTCTGAATATTCGTTTTAATGTTTAAGGACCTCGATGGATAAAATACAATTGCGGGAACATTCGGTTCCGGATGCCGTTCATCAATGGCAAAAAAGGTTGATCAAGCGGCGTAGCTTCCTTAAACGGCTTACCTCAGTCGCTGCTTTGGCCGCACTGCCTCTTTCTTTATCCGCATTTTCTGCTACATCTGCCGGGAAAAAACGCTTTTTACGGAGAAACCCCGAAATTTTCACTACCAAACAGTGGGAAATCATGTTGGCGGTTCAGCAGCACCTCTTTCCTGCTGATAAAGATTCTCCCGGTGCCTCGGATATTCATGCCGCCCCTTATCTGCAGTGGGTCGTTTCCGATCCGAATTTAGACCCGGAGATCGGTACTTTTCTGCGTAACGGTTTCGACTGGTTGGAAGAGGAAGCTATTGATAATTTCCAAGAATCTTTTTTAAAAATGAATGAAAATGAACGGGAAAGCTTGCTGCGCAAAGTCGAAGAAACCAATTGGGGCGGAAGCTGGCTCTCGGTGATTTTATTGTATATTTTCGAAGCTCTTCTCACCGATCCCATCTATGGTGCCAATCCGGACGGAGTCGGCTGGGCCTGGCTGGAGCACCACCCCGGCTATCCCAGGCCGGATGAACGAACCAAATACGGACGCTTATGAATACCGATTTTGATGTATGTATCATCGGCAGCGGTGCCGGCGCCGGCCCCGTGGCCTATTCTCTTGCAGAAGCCGGCTATTCGGTTGTAGTCCTGGAAAAAGGATCGTGGCTGACTGAAAAAGAATTTACCAAAGACGAACTGGCCTGCTGCCGACGTAGTGTATACACCCCCAATCTTAAAGATGAATACCATGTAATCGAAGAAGAAAACGAAGACGGAAGCTGGACGGGTACTTCTACCTTCGATTCCGGATGGGATTTCTGGAATGGAAATATTGTGGGCGGATCATCCAATCTGATGAGCGGATTTTTTCATAGGTTGAAACCGGTCGACTTTCGCCTGCTGTCTACTTTCGGGCCTGTCGAGGGAGCCAATGTGGTGGACTGGCCGATTAGCTATGATGATCTGGAACCCTATTATGAAAAGACCGAACGCATTGTGGGCGTCTCCGGAAAAGTAATCAACCATCCATTCCAGGAACCGCGTTCTACCGAGGATTTCCCTTTCCCGCCGACCCGTGAGCATCCGGTTTCGTCCTGGATCGATGCCGCCTGTAAGAAACTGGGCTATCATCCCTTTCCTGTACCGAGAGCGATTTTACCTTATGCCGCCATGGGTCGGCGTGGTTGCTATTACTCCAATTATTGCGGGAGTTACGGCTGTGCTTCCGGTGCCAAGGGCAGTTCGCGAGCCGCTCTTCTGGATAAAGCCGTGGCCGGTGGGAACTGTCACATTCGGCCCAACTCTATGGTCTATAAATTAAACAGCGATTCCAAAGGGAATATAAGCTCCGTATCCTATTATGACCAGAAGGGCACTTCACAGCGGGTTGACGCAAAGATTTATGTGGTGGCCTGCCAGGCTATCGAGAGTGCCCGTCTACTGCTTATGTCTGCCGGCCCGAAACATGCCCATGGTCTGGGCAACAAACACAACCAGGTGGGTAAAAATCTGGTGTTTTCCGGTGGTGGATCGGGCATGGGTGAGTTTCATACCGCCCGACTTTCCGACAAACAGGTGGAAGAACTGAAAGTACGAGGCTTCTTTATCAATCGCGCCCTGCAGGACTGGTATGTCATCAACGATCCTGAAGTAGGGAAACCTATGAAGGGCGGGACCATCGAATTTCTGTTTCGTCATCCCAACCCGGTTACCCGCGCCAATTCGGAAAAATGGGGCGACGATCGTTTGCTTTGGGGTGCCCCTTTAAAGAAGAACCTGGTCAGCGCTTTCCGCCATACCCGCTACTTAAAATTTGAATCCTTCTGTGACTGGCTGCCAACCGACAATTGTTTTGTGGAACTTGATGGCAAGAGAAAAGACAAATGGGGCAATCCCGTGGCCAAAGTACGTGTGGGTGCACACCCTCATGATCTTGAAGTGGGAGCCTATGTGGATGCCCGCGGTGAAGAAGTGTTAAAAGCAGCCGGTGCCGATCCTGTGCATTCCGGCGAAACTTCTTTGCCACCGACCAATCTACAGGCCGGTGGTCTTCGGTTCGGGAATGATCCGAAAACTTCGGTCCTTGATCCAGACTGTCGGGTACATGATGTGGATAATCTCTATGTTTCCGACGGAAGTTTTATGCCCACGGGGGGAAGCGTACCCTATACCTGGACTATTTACGCCAATTCTTTTCGCATAGCCGATAAAATTATTGAACATTTGGGCGGGAATAAAAAATCATGAGCCTTACTTTAAATTTAAACCTTCTCGACGAAAACGACCATCGCGCCGGATATGTGATCGATACCAATGTATTACTTCACGATCCTTCCGCTATTTTCCGTTTTGAAGAACATTTTGTATTGATTCCTTTAATGGTCCTGGATGAAATCGACAGTAAAAAAAAGGATCCCCATTTGGGTTATAATGCCCGTGAGATCAGTCAAAAACTGGAACAGTTGCTTTTAAAGGTCGATGATCCGGCCCGCGGTGTGGCCATTCCCAACGGCAAAGGTGGTTTGCTCTTTTTTGTGGAAGGCTTTGCCTCTAAGAATTTTCCTCCAGAGCTTTCTTCCAGCTATAAAGATAATGGTATTCTGGCTCAGATTATGGGCTTAAAAGAGACCTTCCCCCGCAGGCAGTTCTACCTGGTCTCCAAAGACCGCAATTTACGTATCAAAAGCGGCGTGCTCAATATCCCGGCCGAAGATTACCTGCATGATAAGATTTCCGAGGAATACCTGGCCAGTTTTTTCCAGCCGATTCGTGAGGTCCACCTCGAAGAAGAGGAAATCAATGCTCTGTTTCAATCCAAGACCACTGAAACCTGGAATATTCCTTATCGCAAAAAATGGAAATTAGATGAAAATGAAGGGGTAGCCCTGTTTGATCCCAGTAAACAGTTTTTCGGTCTTGGCATCCGAAAGCTCGATCAGTTAAAATATTTCGACTATTTTTCCACCAAGGTATTGGATACCCCGCCCAAAGTGCTGGATACGGACAATTATAAATACAATCTGGAACAGGCGGTCTGTATGCAGCAAGCCATGGATGACGACATTAAAATTCAAATCATCATCGGCAAAGCCGGTACAGGTAAAACCCATATCGCTCTGGCGGCAGCACTCGAAAAAGTATTTAAAGAGCGTAAATACGATTCCATCAAACTCATTAAACCGGTCATCACCAAGAGCCGCTTAGGTGAAGATGTTGGTTTTCTGCCGGGCTCCTTAAAACGCAAATTGATTCCAAAAATGCGTCCCTTTGTTGAGAAACTGCGTAAATTTACCAGCGATGCTTCCAGCGAAGAGGGGTACCGCAAACTGCTCGATTCCGGTGTGATCGAGATGCTCAATTTAGCGGATATTCGCGGGGCAGACCTGGCCAATTCCTTTGTGATCTTCGATGAAGCACAAAATGCCAATCCTTTTCAGATGCGCACCCTGGGCACCCGTCTCGGCGAAGATTCCAAACTGATTGTTCTCGGAGACCCAACCCAGATCGACAGTATCTATCTCGACAAATACAGTAATGCGTTAATCAACTTATATGAGAGTGCTCTGGAAAATCCCAAACCTTTTACCGCTCATATTTGTCTGGTTCAGATGGTTCGTTCCCATACCTCGAAATGGTTCGAATCCAATATTCAAACGCGATAAAACCTTTTAGAACTATTTCCATGAACTATTCCGTTCTCCATCAGCGACTAAACGCCTGGTTTGAAAAAAACAAGCGTGTCTTGCCCTGGCGCAACACCCGGGACTGGTATCCTATTTTTCTATCGGAAATCTTGTTGCAGCAGACCCGGGTGAAGCAGGGTCTGCCCTATTTCCATACGTTTATAAAACATTTCCCCGATATTCAATCTCTGGCCGCAGCGGATGAACAACAAGTGCTCACGCTCTGGTCCGGATTAGGCTACTATAACCGGGCCCGCAATTTGCTGAAATGCGCTAAGATACTTGTCCACCAATACCATGGAGAATTTCCTCTTTCTCAAAAAGAAGCACTGCAATTGCCCGGCATCGGTCCCTATACAACAGCAGCCATTCTCTCTCTGGCCTTTGATCAGCCTCTTGCCGTTGTAGATGGCAATGTTATACGGGTCATTTCCCGCCTGTTCAATGTAAATTCGGATCTTCGCTTATCCTCCAGCCGGCGTAAAATCGACACACTGGCAAATCAACTACTGAATACAAGACATCCGGCGCTACATAATGAAGCAATGATGGAACTGGGTTCACTAATTTGTAAGCCGTTACAACCTGTTTGTACACAGTGTCCTCTAACACCTTTTTGTGAAGCGCTTCAACAGGATACGGTCCATAAAATTCCCTTTAAATCACCTCCTGCGAAGAAACGGGAGATAGCGAACTATGTAATTATCCTGCGCCATGATCATCATTTTTTACTGGTTCAGCGTCCTTCGGAAGGTTTGCTGGCCGGTATGTGGGAATTTCCGGTTCTTCAGGTTCAACAACTCAACCACGGCATTTCGGAAATCGAAAGACTTTTGCAGGTGCATTGGAATATGCAGGAGAAAATTACGGACAGCGGAAAAATGCTGCACCATATCTACAGCCATATTCGTTTGAATTACCGGCCGCTTTTAGTGGAGCTGGAGGGAAAAAGGCCCGTTTTACCCGGATATGGCACCATGCGCTGGCTTGCAGCGGTAAACTTTCATACGCTGCCCATGCATAATGCCCATAAGAAAATCTTCCTTAATAGCAACCCATCCTGGTTTAATAATTGAAACCGAGAGAAAAATAGGCCACGCCGGTACCGCGGGTCGTTCGTCCGTAAGCGATGTGCAGAGGACCCAACAGGGTTTCTATGGAAAGACGTATCCCGAATCCGGAAAAAAAATCTTCGGAAGAAAATACCAGAGCCGGATTTTCCCAGATTCCCCCGAAATCATAACGGGCCGAGATATAAGTTCGTTTTAAAAGAAAATTCTTTTCACTAAAATACATGGGCAGGCGATAGCGGAACTCGGCATTCATCAAAACAATCTGGCGGCCGAAATATTCGTTTTGATGCAGACCGTAGAAACTATCCAAACCACCGAGACGAAAATTTTCGGAAAAAGGCATGGTACGGTCTCCCAGACCGACGAACAGATGCAGATGCCAGGTATTGGTTCGGTGGTAGGTATAGTAACCTTCCAGATTAACCAGTGCTTTGGTGTAGGATTCCCTGGTTTCCAGTACCAGGCGGTTTCCGGATTCAAAAGCCCAGTGATTAAAAATACCCTTTGTGGGAAAATCAACCCGGTCCCGACGATCCGTTACGGCCCGGATGGCGAAAGTACGCAGCTCGATATTTTGTTTATGCCCGAAATTTCCCTCTACGGCCTGATCCGAAATATGCTCCTGACGTAGTTCGAAGGCCAACTGACCGATCCGTCGTAATTGTTGTCCGATGCTAAAACGGATACCGCTGCGTTCTTCTCTGTAACGGCCCCGTAAATTGTCATACCCAACATAGGGATTGATCTCTTTGGATAGATAAGCCTGCAGATCAAAAGTAAAATAGGTGGTAAATATGCGATCATTACGAATTTTAACACCCCACCAACCGTCTTTGTTGCCGAAGCGGGCGGCAAACATCACCCTGGCGTCACGTCCCAAAAAATTTTCATCCCCAAATTCAAGCCAGGCCTGAGGTCCGCGTTCCGAGTCATGCTTTCCGCCAAGCTGAAATAAGATGGATGATTTCTCCTGGACGGCCACAATCAATGTTTTCTGATGATCCTCTTCATTTATTTCCACACCGACTTTGTCGAATAACTGGGTGGCATACACATTTTGAATGGCGGTGCGTACCGTGCGCCAGTTAAATACTTTTCCCTTCTGGAATGAAAATTCACGCCGAATAACAAAATCCCTGGTCTTTTCATTGCCGTGAATTATAATCCGATCAATATACCCCTCATCGACTGTAACGGAGAGCAGGCCTGTTTCTTGATCCCAGCCCAGAGCTTCGATGCGCATTAAGGAATAGCCGTCCTTACGGTAACGTTCGATCAAATGGCGTATATCCCGTTCAAGAGTAAAACGATTTAAAGGCTGTCCGATTCGTGTAGAAAAGCCTTTTAAAATTTCTACTTGAGAATATATGGTGACGCCTTTTAGCGATATAGCGTTTACCCTGGAAAAAGACCGGGCGTCAAAACGGATTCCATATCCCTCATTTAAAGAATCCACTGTAACCCGGATGTTTTGAAGATTTCCGTTTTGCAGAAAAAGATCCAGATCATGATTTATTTCCGCTGCGGTAATTGTTGCCCCGCGTTTTACCTCCCTTAGTTTCACGATGCTATCGGGAATGGTTATGCCGGAGTAGTGCACCGAATACACGAAACAATGTCGCTCCGTTTTAGGTCTGGAAAGAGAAAGGTGAATTTTAAGTTGACCGAGATAACGGTCTGCATCCCTTTCTCCCATGGCCACCAGGGTATCGATCTTGCTGAAATCGGTATTCATAAAACCTTTCAGGTCCGGTTTAAACAGGATATCCGCTCTTTTTTCTTCCATTCTGGTGGATAAAGTAGACATGATTGTTGTGGCCTGATCGACGATTTCCCAGGGTGCCGTAATATGTTTTGCGGATCGCAAACCCGATGTTACATCCGAGGCAACAATCAGATTCATGTGCAGATCACGGGCAACCGAAACCGGCAAATTCGAGCGCAACCCACCGTCAACCAGTAAAAGGCTATCCCGCTCTACCGGTGAGAAAAGAAGGGGCAGGGCCAGAGAAGCATTAATGGCTTCAGCGAGATTTCCTTTATCTAAAACAACCTGCCTACCGGAAACCAGGTCCGTGGCCACGGCTCGAAAAGGAACTTTAAGATTATCAAAATTATTACGCACCTGATAAGGAGCCTGCAGGATCAAATCGGAAAGAATGCTCAATATTTTTTGTCCCGGAGAGTAACTAACCGGGATATAGGGATTGCCGTGATTGAAACGGATTCTTAACAAATAACGATCATGCTCGCTTTTTTGTCCCAGATACAGAGCCGAACGTTGGGTTTCATCCCGGTAGATATCATTCCAGTCTATGTGTTTCATAATGGTAACGATTTGATCCGGAGTGTAACCGGAAGCATATAATCCGCCTATTACCGCTCCCACACTGGTGCCTACAATTAAATGGATGGGAATATGGTTTTTTTCAAAGGATTTCAAAACCCCGATATGATACATACCGCGGGACCCTCCACCGCTTAAAACCAAACCGATTTTGGGGAAAGGTGAAAAAGGAAGATCGGATCGAACTTCAATTTTACCGCCCCGGAAGTATATACTCTTGTTATATTGGAAAGAAGCGGCACCGTAACTGTTCGACACCAGAATACTTAAAACAATAATCAGCAGGACAGAAAATTTTCTGTGAAAATTTTGATCCGTGAAAATTACTGATTGTGATTTAAAAAATCGTCTACCTGTTTTTAGCATAGAGGAAGATACATTTTTTTATTATGTTAGTAAATTGAAATAAATGTAATTCAGCCGTATTTTTAACGCAACCTGAAATAATCATTCATATCAAGAGGGTCCCATGTCTAAAAATAGCGAAGAAATCATATCCGATGCAGGTAATCTGTCTCGGTCCCAAACTATTTCCCGATTTTTCAGAAGGCCAGAGCGACTCGACCTCCCCCTTTATGTCATTGCTTTCTTTTTTCTTCTGTCGTTTGCGGTCGCCAGTAATCCTCTGCCCACGCCGGCTGCCACCCGTTTAAAGGCCAAAACCATCCGGGACTCTCTTAAACAAAATTCCCTGGTAAAACATCTTCCCTTCCGTGCCATCGGGCCCACGGTGATGAGCGGCCGGGCTGTGGATATTGATGCCAATCCCCAAAATCCCACGGAATTTTATGTAGCTTACGCTTCCGGTGGCCTGTGGTATACGAAAGATAACGGCATTTCTTTCAAACCGCTTTTCGACCATCAAACAGTGATGAGTATCGGTGATATTGCCGTTGACTGGCAACATGGCGGAACGCTATGGGTCGGCACCGGCGAGAATAATTCCAGCCGCTCTTCCTATTCGGGTAACGGTATTTACAAAAGCGTCGATAGCGGCAAAACCTGGCAACATCTGGGATTGGATGAATCGCACCATATCGGCCGGATTGTGATTGATCCCCGAAACCCCGATGTCGTCTGGATAGCGGCTCTGGGACATTTGTATTCATCCAATAAGGAACGAGGTGTCTATAAAACGACCGATGGAGGTAAATCATGGAAAAAAGTTCTCTATCTGGATGAAAATACGGGAGCCGTCGATTTGGTTCTCGATCCTACTAACCCGGATATTTTATATGCCGCCATGTGGGAACGAACCCGAAGGGCGTGGAATTTCATCGAAAGCGGAACTCACTCCGGAATATACAAAACTACAGACGGCGGACAGCACTGGCAAAAACTGAATACCAGGCAGAGCGGATTCCCTTCCGGCAAAGGAGTCGGACGCATCGGTTTAGCTATTTATCCTCAAAACCCGCAAATCCTGTACGCTTTTTTAGATAACCAGTTGCACCGAAAAAAAGAAGAAACATATCCTCTTACCAAAAATATGCTGCGAACCATGAGCACTGAGACTTTCCTCAAATTAAAAAAAGATGATATCAATGATTTCCTGGATCGTTATCATTTCCCTGTTGAATTGAATGCCGATACCCTGTTTCAACTCGTTAAGAAGAAAACCATCCGGCCCGTTGCACTTGTGCGATATCTGGAAGATGCCAATGCCCAGCTTTTTGAAACACCGGTAATCGGTGCCGAAGTGTACCGCTCGGATGACGGCGGCCAAACCTGGTACAAAACGCATAAATCGTTTCTCGATAAAATGGTTTACACTTTCGGCTACTATTTCGGTCAGATCAGGGTGGATAGTCATAATGCCGATCATATTTTTGTGTTGGGTGTCCCCCTGGTGGAATCCACTGATGGCGGCAAAACGTTTACTTCCATTAATGCTGCCAATGTTCATGTGGATCATCATGCCTTGTGGATCGATCCTGGTAATGTACAACATTTGATATCAGGCAACGACGGCGGTTTAAATATATCTTATGACGGTGGAAAAACATGGTTGAAGACCAATCCCATCCCCGTAGGCCAGTTTTATACGGTTGCAGTGGATATGGCTACGCCATTCAATGTTTACGGAGGCTTACAAGATAACGGTGTCTGGGTCGGACCAGGTACCCATAAGATAAACCGTGCCTGGGAAAACAGCGGCCATTATCCTTTTAAATCCATCATGGGCGGTGACGGCATGCAGGTTGCCGTGGATACCCGCGATAATACTACCGTATATACCGGATATCAATTCGGAAATTATTACAGGGTCAACAAAAACAGCGGTCACTCTGTCTCTATCACCCCAAAACATGTTTTAGGGCAGCGTCCCTGGCGTTTTAACTGGCAGACGCCGATTCATCTTTCCGTCCATAATCAGGATATTCTGTATTTGGGTTCGCAAAAACTCCATCGTTCCATGGACAGGGGCGAACACTGGCGCGTTATCTCACCCGATCTGACCCGCGGCGGCCGCAAGGGTGATGTACCCTACGGCACGCTGACGACTATACATGAATCGCCGCTGCAGTTCGGATTAATCTATACCGGCAGCGATGACGGGCTGATTTACGTCACCCGCGACGGTGGATTCCGCTGGCAACGTATTTCGGATACTTTGCCCCAAAATTTTTGGATAAGCCGAATACAGGCTTCCGGACACGATACGGCTACCGTCTATGCCGCTTTAAACGGCTATCGCTGGGATAATTTCCAGGCTTTGATTTATAAATCCGTTGACTACGGGCAACACTGGCAAGAAATCGGCCTGGATCTGCCGCCGGAACCTGTCAATGTGATTAAAGAAGATATCATAAATCCGGCAATTCTTTATGTGGGGACGGATCACGGTTTGTACGTCAGCCTGGATGACGGGCGGAATTTTATGGCCTTTGCCGAAGGCTTACCGGAGGTGGCGGTGCATGACCTGGTGGTTCATCCACGAGACCATAAGTTAATAGTAGCTACCCACGGCCGGTCTCTATTTGAAGCGGATGTTTCCGCTCTGCAACTAATGGACAGTACTTTAATGCAGGAATCCTTACATCTCTTTAAACTGCCTTCTATAACCCATTCTTCGACCTGGGGTCAACGCACCTATGCCTGGAAATTCGGTAAGGTACCTAAATTAAACATCGTTTTTTACAGCAAAAATAGCGGAAAGAGCCGAATCCGGATTCGCAGTGAGAAGGGAACGACCGTTCGCACCTTTCAAAAACCGGCAGATAGTGGATTGAACTACGTCGAATATGATTTAAGCATAACGAGAGATGTTTATAAAAAACTTGTTAAAGAAGTCAAGAAAGAAGATGCTCCAAAGAAAATCAAGGCAGCAGACAATGGAAGGTATTATCTGTTACCCGGTGCCTATACCGTTGAGCTTGAACAAAAAGGTAAAACCGTTCAGGGGATTTTCAAACTAAAAGCTCCTAAAAAGAAATCACGGAAGAAGATCAAAAAGACACCCTGATCTAACCGGCTCAGGTCCAAAAGATTTCCACATCCTGTGGCAGACAATGCACTTCGATCGGTGTCTGTCCCGTAAGTTCACCATCGGGCGTGAGAATCTTGATCGGTTCCGTTTCGATTTTCAAATGCCGGGCACGAAACGTTTCCACTCCCTCTTTTTCGACATGCGAACCGTCGAAAATGGTCGGAAAAATTTTTAAAATCCCCCGGCGCGTTTTCTTATCAAGCAGGGTAATATCCAGATAGCCGTCGTCAATCTCTGCCTGAGGAGCCATCAGAAAACTGGTACCGGTATAACGGGTATTCGATATTTCCACAAAAATATTTTCGCGTTCTATAGACCGACCATCGATTTCCATTTTAAGATGATGTGTTTTTAAAAAAATAAGCTGGTAAAGAACACCGAGGGTGTAGGCCGTATTTCCGAAAATCTTGAATTTTTGGGCGATACTACTTACATCGGATACAAATCCCAATCCGAGTATATTCAGATAGTAAAAATCTTTTCCCTCACAAAGATAGTGGCCCACATCTATTTTCTTTTTCTTCTGAACCGAGATAATATCAATGGCTTTTTCCCAGTCGGAAGCCTGAAGATCCAATTCGCGGGCAAAGGCATTACCCGTACCTGTCGGTAACACGCCCAGCGGGATTTTTTCAGGTGAATCATTCCGGTAGTATCCGTTGATCACTTCGTACAGGGTACCGTCACCCCCTGCCGCAATCAAACCGTCGTATGCGGAAAGATCGGCGTCAGCGGCCAATTGGCAGGCATGTCCCCGGGCTTCTGTCTTGAGTAATTCAACCTCAATCTCTTTCTCTTCGAATCGTTTCAATATTTCCGGTAATAATTTGGCTGCCCTCCCATAGGCGGCATGGGGATTAAATAGCAGTAATATTTTCATAAAGTTCCTTTATATTTCATTGAGAGCCTTCTGGTCTACTTTGATGAAAGAGTTTTCTTGCTACCGATTTTTAGAACCAGACCTTTCTCGGAAAATTGGAACGGATTTTTCACCTCTCCTGTTTTCCCTCCGCGATAATGGACGGTCAACTTCGGAAGAGTAAGCGCACGATAAATATGTTCTACATCGGTTTTACCTCTCACGAAATAGATTCTGGCATAAGGCCTTTCTTTATAAATTGTTTGAAAACGAACGATGAAATCATCCGTAGACAAATGACTAACCAACAGACTCATGCTGCGCCTGAAGCGGGGATTCAGAGCCTGGGGCATGGCTATCTGATAAATCTGTAAATCCTGAGCACGATACGTTTTATACTTATTAAAAATCTTATTATAAGGCTGAAACATTGAGGATATAAAACTCTGTGGTTTTATGAATCGTAGCGAATCGGTGGCATCGGTCACTTTAAACCGGATAGGTTTGGTATATGTTTTCCCTCTGCTCCTGTAGGTAACCGTAGGCTGCTCGATAATCTGTTTGAGACCGGAAGGCTGAATGGCTGAAGAATCAAAAAAAATCGTAGCTTTGACCGGTTCTCCGAATCGGGTGCTAAAGCCGAAGACTCCTTTTTGCTGTCTCAAAAGCTGTGTAAAATAAAAAGCATCATAGGAATCGAATAATTTATCGACTCCCATTTTGACAACTGCGATCTCCTTGATGTCTGCCGGCGGTCTATGCAGCAATGTTTTGCCGGGGGTAAATATAGATTTTCTTATTTGCTCTTCATCCAGTTTTTTCGGATCATAAAGTACTTTTACTTTATGAGATTTGACAAATGTTTCCACTCCCAGAACCCCCGGAACGCGTTTCATTTTATTGGCAAAAGAAACGGAGCTACCGTAGCATTTTACGCTTTTAATGCCCGATTGTGAAAAAATACTGGCCGTGGCCAGTTGCCGATCGTTTCCCCAGCGCATATTGATAGTCGGCAGTTCGATAGTCGTCGCTAAAAATAATCCAATGGCAATCAACGATACCGTGGCAACGGATGGCAACCAGCGCCACTCTTTTTTATTAATTTGCAGGGTATTGTTTACCGGACAGGCCTGGATGCAGTCACCGCAAAGGTGGCAGTCGATATGATCAATCACGTCCACATGGGCAATTTCCAAACCCATAGGACATGCCAGATCGCATATATTGCAATTTATACAACTCTGTTCCTTACGCGTAATTTTAAAAACAGGAAATAACCAGCCTTTCAGACGGGTCGCTTCCAAAAGATAACCGAACACCGTTATGATCGCCAGAGGCCAGACCCAGCTTATCTTTAACCCGAAATATAGGAGGAGCAAGTAGGCAACCATCACGGCTGCAAACATAATGACGTTTGTAAAAATATTCGACAGGGCCCCGAGGGGACACAAATATTTACACCAAAACTGACGAATAAAAATAGCCCCGAGGATGGTAATAGCCAGGGCAGTTAGAGCCATCCAGAAAACAACATCACTACCGAAACCCGTAAATATCGCATAATAGGGATCGTATTCCTTACAGAAAAGCTCGGAAGATGTTACCGTAAAATAAACGGTTACAAATAATAGAGCGTATTTTAAAATCCGGAAGAGGCGGTCGGCGACTCCTTTAATCTGGTAGCGTACATGAAACCGGTCGCCTATTCTGCCCAACCACTCGGTAAAAGTACCGACAGGGCAAATATAGCTGCAAAACAATTTACTGAATAGGATAATACCAATCGCTAATAGAATACCCATAAATATTTGGGTTTCGGCCATACTGCATGCCAAAGAATTATTAACCGAAAAACTGGCAAAAGCCTGTAGCCCTCCGAAAGGACAATAGGCTTCAAAATCCGCAATATAATTGGGATTTATCCACAACCGGATTACCATATAGGCCAATAAAATCAGGGTGGTCCATTGCAACGATTTTCGGCCGATGTTTTTAACCTTTTTGTGACCTGCCATCCTTAAAATGCTCCTTTTAGATTCCTGGGTTATCGATCGGTATTCTCAAAGATAAGCACGGCAATAAATCCATAGATGCCGGTTATAAAAACCAGCAAGGGGTCATACCATTTCTTAAGGGGTGAAAACTCACGCCGTTTTAATAACAATAGTGTTAATAAGAATAAAACAAAATTTAACAATAAGGCCTGTACATTATAGGAGGAAAAATAAAAATCTTTATATTCACTTTTTGAAGAACTCATTTTAAGTGAAAAGGGAAAGACATATTGAGCGATATGGCCGGCAAGAGTTTCCTTGTTACCGGGCCATGATTCCTGGTAAGTATCGATCAGTTTGTAGTCACGATTGGTGACAAAACTATGAAGGGTCTGATCGGAAATAACATTAAAAACCCGGGAAAAGAGGTCACCCAAGATGACAATCTGATCCTTTGCTGCATCATAATCGGTAACGGGAATTTTTTGTAAACGGTACTGATCATACATGATGAAATAGATCTCATTCTTCTCGCTAATCAGTACCCCGTAATATTCACGCAATTCCATCTCTTTCACAAAAATAGCTCTGATTCTCAATCCTTCCGGTAAAGGAACCGGCGAACAATACGGCTTACCGCGAATCATTTTTATATGAAAAAGTCGATTCTTGCCATCCACAGCGAAATATCCCTCATCAAAAGGTTTGCGCGTGGTGGGATTCCCAAAGATCTTCTTTGCAGGAAAGACGAAACCCTTCTTTTGCAGTGCCCTTGTAAAATCCGTACTTAAATGTTCAATAATTTTATTGCTTTCCGTGTCGACAAATTCCATTCGTTGGTTGATGCGAAAAAAAGACTCCGGCAATTCCAATTTTAACCGTGTTGGTCTTGATTCAAATAAGGGATAGAGAGGAATGACCGGCGTAAAAATATCTTTCGGCCGTAAACGCATCGTAAAATTGTTCAGGCGCACCTCTTCCAAAGTTATTTTTCGGCCCATCAGACTATCCGGCATATGCCCGGTGGCAGCCAGTAAACGATAATTATTCAGGGGTAGCAACCGGTCCACTCGCTTGCGCTTATAATGTTTACCGTGTTTATCCGTATAATAATAGTTTCTACCACCATAATGAGCGATCAAAACCGTATGCAAAACAGGACTGTAAAATGACAAAGGAGTGCTCACCCGATTCTCAAAACTAATCCAGTAATACTTCGGTAGATATATGGCTGAAACGAAAATGACAATCAAGATCAGAAATAAACGACTCAGCTTTACCATCATTTTAGAACTCCTTTTCGAAAGCGTTGCCCGGCATACAGTATGGTAATCCCAAACATTAGTGAGATAATAAAGAGATAGATCAGAGAATGCGCATATTCGTTATAGTGATCACTATCCAGCAAATTTGCAATATACAGGCTAAAAATCAGGATCATCAAGACTCGTTTCGGCCAAATCGGTTCGACAAAAACCGTTGCTGTAGCAAGATAGCTCACCATACCGGCCAAAAACCAGGGTAAGGTAGTCACAATAGCACTGTACACTATTTCCGCAGGGAAAAACCCGGAACTTATCAGAATAAACAGGATATAAGTCAAAATAAAAACAAGGATCAGGCTTATCGTTCCATAGCTGACCATATACATTAAAATACTATTTTCATGCATAGGCAAATGCAAGGTTAATTTTAACCGGCTTTCACTAATTTCCGGTACAAATTGGGTCACGCCGACAAGGAGTCCGGCAAAAAAAGGCAAATAGAGCAGATCCACATAATACATACTGCCCATTATAGTAATTTGATACCAGTAAGCATTGGCGCCCATAAAACGAATGCCATAGGAAATTTCCAATATCATTTTTATTAAAGCTAAAACCAAAACCCCGGTAACGATGAATAAGGCCCAGCGGGTTTTTAACCATTCTTTATAGAATAATGCTTTTAACATACCGGCTCCTAATATTTTCCTGTTAACCCGATAAAGGCATCTTCAAGGGACATGGAGGCCTCATTCAAATCAGTAAACGGGATGCCCAATTGCTTAAGATGGGTTTCGACACTTTTTTTATCCGCGAAGGAATAAATGACACCCTTGCCATTTAAAATTTCATAGTTGGCAATCACCTCATCCTTTTGTAAGGGAATCTGTTCCCGGGTGGAGAGCATGAATACATATTTCTTAAAATTTTCTTTGAATTCCCGGACCGTAGTGGAAAGTAAAACTCCCAAATAATCAAGAATGACAATATCCTCCACAAAATTCTCCAAATCCTGGATAATATGGGAGGTAATGAAAATCGTCTTATTTTCGGCTTTTGCATACTCCGACAAATAGTCCAGAAACAATCTTCTGTAGCCCGCATCCAGACCCATCGAATAATCATCCAGAACCATAAGATCGGGATTCTGGGCCAGAATCAAACCGAGGGCTACCTGTGAACGCTGACCGCAGGACATGGTGGAAATTTTTTGTTCCGGAAGCACTTCCAACTTTTTCATCAATTCGTAATAGGCCTCTTTCTTCCAATTGGGGAAGAAAGCAGAATAAAAACGTTCGATCTGATGGATGTTCATAAAATTATATTGGATATGTCCCTCCATCAAAAAACCCATGCGCGCTTTTGTCCGCGGTGAAAGATGTTGGGAGTCTTCTCCGAAAATCAGACATTGACCCGATTTCGGCTTAAGATAACCGTTCAGGATATTAATCGTTGTTGTCTTTCCGGTACCGTTTTTTCCCAACAAACCGAAGACGCTACCCTTCCTGATTTTAAAACTCATATTTTCGTAAATCAATCTCTTTCCATAATAATGAGTCAGGTTGTTGCATTCGACCACATATTCCATAGATGTTTCCTCAAATCACTTTAGCGGTTTGTAATAAATTTCCTGAAATGAAACAGAAATAATCCGACCCACTCTATGCGGTTTCTTTCTTGCCCGGGCTGGGAAATTCCTCAGTATTTCTGCCGATTTTTCAGGGGGCAAGCGCATCATTCGCTCCGCTTATAAGCCTGTTTTTTGTCATTAAAACCGAATCCTTTAGATTTTCAGGCAGATGGTCTTCTTTTAAGATCTCCTCACACGCAGAAATAATATGGACACGCCGGTAATTGAAACCGTACCAGCCCAAAGCCTCGGCCGTAGCTGCTCGTAAAAACGGATTCTCTTTTTTATTCAGAATAACCTTAATCATTACCGGCACTGCTTGCTGAAAACGATAGGTGCGCAAGGTTCTGACCGCTCCGATTCGTTTTTTTAAAGGGACGGAATGATCCGTAAGTCGTCGAAGCAATTCGTTATGAAGCCACAACGAATCATGTTTAAAAGAATGTCGAATCAATCCGGATACCTTTTTTATATAGTACGGATCATGAATTTTATCCAGCTCTTCTAAACAATATTTTTTGGCCAACGAGGGATCAATTATTTCCAGGGCCCGATCGGCATTAAACCGTACCCTTTCCGAAATATCAAATATGCGCAAATGGGCCAGGAGGGGAATAAATTTTTTACGTCCCGTGTCGCCCATCAAATGAGTCGCTACCCGACGAATCAATTCCGAAGGATCCTTGGCCGCTATGGGTAATAATGCTTCGAAGGCTTCGGAACGCAGATCGGCCAGGCATTTAAGTGACATCAGTCGTACATTAAAAGAAGGATCCTTTTTGTAAAGAGCGATTAACTCTTTTTCGAAATTTATTTTATTGTCTTTACATAATAAGGAAACGGCCAGGGTACGTAAAGACGCGTCCCCCTGTTCTATCCATTTCTTCAGTAATTTTTTATCCTTAGCCTGCAACAGAAAACGATGATCCAAATGAATCGAATCGACACTTATAAAATGGAAGGTGGGGTCTCCGATAATATGTTTTTCCAGGCTGTTTTGCAGTTGTAACCAGGCGCCAATTCGTAAACCATGGTTTAAGAGACCCAGATGCCGGTCGGCCCAGATATCCTGTAAGACATTTACACTATTGGCGATAGCGGCAACAACCTTACCCGAACCAAAAACATAGGCCCCGGCAATATACGACGAATCGATAAAGGCCCCGTTAAAACATTCATCAAAGTAAATGAGTTTGGCCTGGGGTTTCATGCGCCGTATATCGGAAATATACATATCCTGAGCGGCATACAAAAGGGAATCTTTTTGTTCTAAAGAATCTGAAAAAGCACCGGTGAACCAGGAAGGAGCAAATCCATATTCCTTTTCATATTTTTTACGTACTTGCTCCAGGGATTTTTTTTGCCTCTTTGCCTTTCTAAGTTTCCCCCTTAAAAACAATTTAATTGCCTCGACATTTTGCCTTAGCGTACGAGAGGGTTCCATACCGAGCAGATATTGCTTGTTCGGGGCACCGTGAGCGTGAAAAATAGCCAGATCCAAAGGCTCCTTTTCCAGCTCATAAATTAGCAAATATTTAAGATTCGGATCCATGCGGTGATTATAAAACAGAAAATGTCCTGAAGAAGAAAATAACCGGGGAAACTGTTCCCGATAACTAAGTATTTCCGATGACCAGGCATCCAACGATTCCGAATGATAACCGTGCCCGGAAAAAACCAGAACAGTACGCAGGACGGTTTGCATCCGTTTTTGTGAAGCAATCCGTCTTAAATAACGATCTATTAATTCGTATTTAGAATCACTATTGGCCGGGGCCTTGATCCGTGCACTGTAAATATCGGAATGAATTTTCTGCGGAGAATCCGCCCTTAATGCATAATAAAACAAGGCCGGGTTCAGGCTATCCCGTTTAATAAAACGAAATTTTAAATCGAAGTCGTCATAAAAACGATCCGAAGGCACCGAAGTCTTTTTCCATTTAAAACGAGAGGCATCTTGATTGATTTTAAAAGCAGAGGTCAGGTGCTGCGCATTGCGAATCATCGCTACCGGAATATCGCCAATAAGCACGATGCCTTCCAATGGCGGATTCTGTTTGCTGAGCTCTATAATTTTCTCTCTCAGCTCATCCGGATTCTTCCATTCTTTATGCAGCACATAAACAAACAGACCATCTTCACCTACGGCCTTTGCATAGAGATCCACTGCTTGTCTGGTGCGGGCATAGGTCGAAGAATCTACAATAATCGCAAAAGCACTTTCTAATCGTTCCGCCCGGAGAGAATCGATTCCTATTAAAGAAATCAGAATAAATGAAAAAATAACACGAAAAAACCGCGGCATGCACACTCCGTATCCGAAAGGAAAACGGCGCCGTACTCCGACGGCGCCGAAGGGTTGATAATGGATTGAGTAAAGGCTATTTCAGCAGCAACATCTTCCTGACAGAAGAAAAATTCCCGCTGACCAGTTTATAGAAATACACGCCACTGGCGATTTGACTGGCATCCCATACAATTTTAGCGCTTCCTGCCTTCATCTCCCCATCGATCAGAGTTGCTATTTTCTGACCGGTAAGCGAATATACGGTCAGGGTCGTCCGACCGGCTTTCTTCAAAGAAAATTCGATCGTGGTTGTCGGGTTGAAAGGATTGGGGAAGTTCTGAGCCAGTCGATATTCTTGAACTACCTGGCGCGGATCATCACCGATTCCGACCAGAATGCCGTTGGCATTGGTTTCGCCCGGGGAAGCTTTGCTGAAGAAACCCCATTCACTTCCGCCGTCGGTAAGACGTCCCCGAGAAATATCCGTGGTCTGGTCACCGAAGGTTAATGAGTCGATAAAAGTCGTATCGCTGTCTATAACCTGCACCAGGCCGATCTGTTCGCCACTGCCGCTCAATTTGATTTTGCAGTGCAGCACACCCTGCTCGGGTTGTTTATCGGCCCATAGCACCAGAAAACCGCCGGCCGGAATCGTGGTTGTATCCGGAGCCGTGGCAGGAATCTGCCAGTTCGTAGGATCTTGCAGATCATCGGTAATGTATAAACCGCCGATATCCACGGCATGATCATTCGAATTGTAGATTTCGATCCAGTCGTCGTATTCACCGTTTTCATCGGCATAGGCCGCGTCATTACTGGCCATGAACTCGTTAATATATAAACCCGTGATAGGTGTGGCCGGAGGAGTTAAATCCAAACTCAGAATTGTACCATCCGCACCTACTGCCCATAACTTATTACCGTCAAACCGAACTTTATGTAAGGTTTCATTCGTTACGCTATCTTCTTTAGTCCAGGTTTGCCCGGCGTCTTCCGAACGATAGATTTTACCATGCCGTCCTACGGTAAAAACCAATGAATCGGTTACAAATTCCAGGTCATAAAAATCATCATGATCCGGTTCGCGGAATACTTCTTCAAGCGTATCCCACTTGGCCACCGTTGTCCGGAAAATATAGCCGCTCGAAGCCACTACAAGCCCCACATCGCCCCGGAATTCAACCGCCCGCATGAGCATACTTCCGTAATCTTTAGCCAATTTAAAGGAATCAATGGCGGCATTAGAAATATAAATTTGTCCGGATGATGCGGAGGCAATGACCTGTTTACTGGAAACCGGCCAAAAATCATAAACCGTTTTTTTACCTTCGTTTACCAGAGAAGTCCAGGTTTGTCCGCCATCGGTGGATTTCATGATATTACCTTTGGAACCTCCGGCCAAAACCACATCGTGGCTGAGATAATGCAAAGCATTAATATGCAGATTAGTTCCTTCATACATGGGGTTGTCAATAAGAGTCCAGCTCTGACCGCCATCGGTGGTCCGTCTTAAATCTCCGTAACTGCCTGCGATTAACCCGTTATTTTCATCGGCAAATTCACACTCATAAAGGTTATTCACCGAACCGGTTGCCCGATTATCCGGATAGCTCCAGGTAGCACCGCCGTCCTCACTGATGGTCATTTCGCCGCCACCCCAGGAGGTGAGTACAATTTTATTTTCCGAAGGAAAGGCAAGGCCCCAAAAGCTACAATTGGGCCAGTCCAGAATGGGCGTCCATGTAATTCCTCCGTCAATCGTTTTAAACCATTGCCCGTCGTGAGCAAAGACATAGCCGTTATTCGTATCAATAAAATCAATAAATTGAATGGTTCTACCCGAAGGAATCGATATATTGGACCAGGTGGCTCCGCCGTCTCTGGTTATCTCAACATAACCGTTTTTTCCTCCTGCGACGAAAGTATTTTCATTTATTACCCCTGCCGAATA
This sequence comes from Calditrichia bacterium, assembly GCA_026983775.1. Taxonomy (GTDB): domain Bacteria; phylum Calditrichota; class Calditrichia; order Calditrichales; family Calditrichaceae; genus JALSTK01. The sequence goes on along the minus strand of JALSTK010000005.1, from coordinate 3,688 downwards.
ATAAGTGGCCGTGTAACCGGGAACAAAATCACCCGTTAAGGAATAAGTGGCTCCGCCATCCTTGGATAAAAATTTACAATGATTATAGCCGACGATAAGAACAGTGGAATCGCCTCCGGCCGCTACATCAAAAGAACGCGTACTTGCCGCAGCGCTTGGATATTCCAGTTGAACAAAGTTCCAGGTCGCTCCGCCGTCATGGGTGTACCAGCTATAGCCTCCGGTGCCGTCGGGAATTACCACCCCTACATTTTCATTGCAAAAAGCAATGCCACCGTCCAGATCCTGACTTTTACCGCCCGCTTCAAAAGAGAAGTCGCTTTTTTCCCAGGTGGCACCGCCATCGGTGGTCTTTAATAAGGTCGCATTTTTACCGGCGGCATAAACTACATTCTCGGATACAACGGCAATACCGTCCAATTCATCCGAAAAGTTAGCGGTATCTGCCACAAGGTGCCACGCATATCCGCCGTTCACTGTCTTATAGATAACGCCTCCTCTTCCGCAGGCATAAGCAACCGAATCATTGGCAAATTGCACGTCTTTCCAGCTTCTGCCGCTTCCGTCCGGCTCTCTTAATACAACAGCAGATGCGGCCCCGTCAAATGTACCGACTACCACACCATCGGCACCCACATAGAGACCCGTATCCGCATTGACAAAAAAACCGTCATTCGGATAATATTCCATGTCTCCTACTTTTACGGTTTGCCATTCCTGGGCGGATAATAAAGCCGCCAAGGCAAACACCAACATGAACGGTAAAACTTTTCTCATAATCATACCTCCTTGATTTAATGGTTGGATAATTCGTATAAGAGTGATCTCGACTAATATACATTAAATTTAAATCAATTAAAACCTTTCTTTAAATCCAGGCAAGGAAAAATAAACACTTTTTTGCAAATTTATGCAACCCGTTTTTTAAAAAATAAATAAATCAGCCCGAATGAAGAAGGACCATTTGCGCCGTATTTTGCTTATCCCCTCCAAAAACGAATAGTTTAAAACTAAATTAACATCCATGACCGGCAGGTAATGATAAATCCCCTCGATTCCTCCGCTGCCGGCAAATTTGTTCTGGGTGAAATAGGAATAAGGTTCCTCGAACAATTGCTGGTAAAAATTCGAATATTGATGTACGCTCCTTGTTTTGTTTAAAGCCCGAAAACGTTCATATCCCAGCCAGGAGTCGAATTCCAGCCGAGAATTAATATGATAAGCGAGTCCACTCCGTAAACCAAATTGATCTCGCTGAAATCGCCAGTAGTTCACACTCATTAAATCAGTTCGGTTCTCAGTGTAAAATCCATAGCCTGCATCAAAAAAAAGTGCTAAATCGGGCCGAAAAACTTTTTTTACAGCCACCCATATTCGCTGTAATTCAGAGGGTGCTCTCCAATAATTAAAACCAAAGTCGGGATGGAATGCATTAAAATCATCTTTGGTAAAACAGTATGTCAGCACTCCTTCGATGGGAAGTGATTTATAATTTATTTGAATTCCAATCCTCGAGGAGATTTGCTTAAACATACCCTGTTTTATATTTCGAACTCCTCCGTCCGTAAGATTTCCATCCTCTTTTCTATAGAAATAATAGCCCATCACCGAGCCATGCCCAAAGGACCGCGCGAACTGAGTACTCAGGGAAAAACCGCTTCTGGTTATTTTTCGTTCATCCGAAGTCTTGCCGCGAACGATTAGCGGCAAATCGCTAAAACGGAATTTAAATATAACGGGGGTCAGGTTTTGTTGTAAATTGTACTTGGTAATCTCGATCTTTTCCTGCCGATCCAGATAAGCAGCCGAAATTCCGACGGACCACCCGTGAGTCCGATATTGCAGACCATACTCCAAATCTATATCACGATGCTTGTTCAAAGGTTTGGGAAAGACTTGTTTCAATCGTTGATCCACATTGTAAAAAAAGGAAACTCCTCCCAGCCAATTCTGATTAAAACGATGTGCCCACTCTGCAGCCCAGTATAATCCGTTTAATGTAAAATCACCTTTGCTGCTATCGGCATAGATAAAAGGATTTTTACCAACAGGTCCCTGCTGATCCATCCACAGGACATCCTTATCCATGGCACGATGATAAGCAAAATAGCCCTTAAAAAGATCATTCGCACTGAGCGGCTGTATATTTTCGATGAAGTAATGCCGATCCATACTTCTTTCCGGCATAAAAGGTAGACGTAAATCGCCTGAATCGTAGAAACCGCTTACCCTTATTTGTAATAATTTTTTAGATTCATCTTCATATAAGGCAGCGGGATTATGAATTAAATCATAAAAATTGAACTGATGGCGCAAGGAATCCAATAAAATGGGCTGTCTCATTCCACTATGTATTGGATAAACGATCTGAGCATTACTCAAAAGCGGTAAAAGAATAATAAAGAAAATCAAAGACTGTACCCGGAAAAAAAGGAACCTACCCTGTTTTTTATGATTTACCTTCTGTATCATACCGCCTCTAAATTAAATCCTCGTTACCGTTTTACTCGATCCAGCCCGGTGTCGGTTTATCGATCACCTGGAAATCCAGGCTACTGTTATTATGGTCCATAAGTATAATTTGACCGTTTACTATATTTAGTATCCTGCGGGCAATGGATTTGCCTTTATACGCCGGGCTACCCCCGGTAATTCCGGCATCAATCTCATCCGGCAGATGTTTATATTCGTATTCCGTCAAATCCTCTTTGTATTCCACCCCATCGACGGCCTTTGAAATCGGTACAAGAATCTCATTAAAATCATCATATTGCCATAAAGTATCCGATTTTTCCAATTTAAACAGCACGATCGCATCGTTCATTACCGAATATAGAAAATCGTACCCATACTTGTGATGGATCTGAATCATATTCACGGCATTGGGGCCATCCACATCATTCGACAAATGATTATAGTATTCGAAATCGGCCCGGCTGAGGTCAATGCTCGAGGAATCGTATTCCGTATGATCAATAGCATCCTGGGCGATAATTTTAATACCTCCGGGTGGGATCGGGTAATCATGGCCCCCTCCGGGAAATTGATACAGATGAACACAATGGAGGTATTGGGGATCGCCTCTGGAACTGTAGCTGGCATCTCCGATGGCATAACCATCCAGGTATACGGTGTCCGAAGAATTATTGTAAATTTCGGTAAACTGATCGTGATAATAGTAAGGGGGCGGTGGGGGAGCACCGTTATAATAAATTTCACTGATAACCAGATTGGAAGCAAAAACAGGTTTCAGTAGGATCTGTAAAGAATCTCCGGGATCGCTTAAAGCCACGGAAGATACCGTTCCCACCAAGGTAATGCTCTCCTGAAGTCCGATATATTCTTTAACTATTTCCCTGGAATAGTCCTTCTTGGCACTGCAATTATATATATCGGGAATGATATTTGAAATAAGAGCCACACCGTCGGAATCGGTTACAGCCTTATAGGAAATTGAATAGTTTACGGAATGAAGCTCCAATTCGGCTCCGGCCACTCTCTTCGTATTTCCGATTTGCCGGGTCACAAAACTGGTATCCGTGGCCACAACCCGGATGGAAAATTGCCGGGAGCCTTCGGTTGTCAATTCTTTTTTACACTTTTGCAGAAGAACAAATGCTAAAAAAATAATGACGATAATTTCAAATCGTTGCATTTAGTTAAACCGTTTTATATAGTTATCCAAATC
>JALSTK010000004.1 GCA_026983775.1 Calditrichia bacterium | reverse complement strand
CAATGGTCTTTTTTTGAGCCAAAACCTTGCCACTGATTCCGGATGAAAGCAGATCGTGAATTCTCTGAGAACGGTTGGATTGCTCCCCTCCGGAAGAAAAAATACGGCGGTTCTGAAAGTGTTCATCAAAGATTTCGATCCAGGTATCAGCCGATTCCAGTACATCGGTGCCCATGGTTGCCACCATCTTTAATAATTTGTCCGTATCCATCTCTACGGATATGGCCTGAGAGAGGTTGTGAAGAGAATTGATTTCTTTCATCTTCCGATCGAAGACGCGTGCCGTAGGTAAATGAAGTAAGAGATTAAATCCGGCCAGAAGTCCGTAAAAAGTGAGAAAAAACCAGCTCGTATTAGCGAATACTCCCAGGGCCAGACTGTGGGCCGGTACGCTGCGGGCAAAAGCGAAATCGAACACATAGATTACCAGCCAAATAACGGGAATTGAGATGAAAAAAAAGGAAATTTTTTGTCTTCGGTTCAAATAGGTTATCCAGCCATTGCGCGTCGAGAGGATCAGCAGAAAAGAGAGGGTGATCGAAAACAGGATATTGGCCAGAGTACGGCCCGAAGTAAAGAGTCCGGTGGTGCTAAACTTAAGGTCTAAAGGTACCTGATAGATAATTGTAATCGTAGTGGTCGCCAGGAAGAAAATGAGTGTCAGCCAGGCATAAGATTTTGTCCGCTTTTTGTATTTATAATTAATAAGATTACGGATAATAATCAGCATAGGAACCAGAAATAGAAGGGCGGCAAGAGAAGCGATGTTGGCATACAGGACACTATTGAAGGTCTGGGCGACCGGAGGAAATGTATTCTCACTGAAAGACGGGCTGAATATCTGGCGTAGTAAAAATACAAAAGAATACAAAGCCACCAGTAAAAGGATAAAGCCCTTTAAATTTTTTACTACATCCGTTTCCCGGTAGAAAGAACGTTGACGGAAATACAGAAAAATTAAAAAGGCGTTCAGTAAAGACATACCCTCCTGGATGTAATCCCATAAGCGAATGTTCAGGGAACTGTAATATTCCAGGACATCATAGGTTAAAGTTACTACCCAGATCAACAGAATAAAGACAATCAGTAATTTAGAAGATATAGAGGCAAGCTTCATTCAACGTAAACCTTAAAGGGATAATATGCTTTACTAAACCGACCTACCAGACTTTTATCCTTTCCGAAATGGAATAAAAGGGCCGCACCGGCATCGGCAACCAATAAGTGCCCGTTCTTTGCCGGCGTTACATCGCTTATGAATTTAAATCCTTTTCTTTCACTGAGACGTATGCCTTCCAAAGAAAGTTGCAAAATTTTAGCATTTGATGGATTATTTTGAGCCAGCCACAGGGAATGATGATCAAAACTTAATTTAACCAGGGCCAGGTTATCGCCATGATAAATTTCTTTCAATTGATTGCTTTCCGGATCATATTGCACGAGGTTGCTGGTTAGACTGTCCTGCCTGTCCAGGATGTATAGCAGATTGAAGTCGCTGCCTGCCAGATAATACGGATCATTCAAGCCCCGATTTATGGTTCCGGTTCTCTCCCCCAGGGCATTGAAGATGCTGATGGAACGGGATTTACGGTCCAACACATAAAATCGATTCTCTCCGCCTCTAATCATTTGTAGGGGATGCCGCGGCAGATTATTTAGTTGTTGGATGTCCATAGGATCCTTTGATAAAGCATAGATTCCTCCGCTGCTGTCTGCAATCCAAAAGGTGCGTGTTTGAGCATTAAAAACGCAATCGAAAGGATATTTAAGATCATCGAAACCTGAAAGTAGTGTCCCGTCGGCGAGGCGGAACAGTTCGAGATAATGATAACCGGGGTAGGTAATCACCGCCGTTTGATTGGCCTCGTCTCTGCACATACTTTGCGGGCGCCACACGGCATATTGTGTGCGGATAACATGTCGCAGATCGTAGGTGAGATAATAAATATAAAAGTTCCAGCGATCCAAAATCCAAACTCGGAACGGTCCGGGAACGGTTTGTACGATTGTACTCCGCGGTGATTCCGAGTCGGCACCCTGAATGCGAAGGTAGTAGCGATAGAGCTTGTCGTATTGGGTTTGAAGATCATTAAATTGAAATTGATCCCTGTCTACCCGGGCCAGAAGCGAAAATTGGGCAGAATCTTCGCTTTGGCGGTAGATATTGAAACCCATGTATTGAACCTGGCCGGGAGGTATCCAACTCAGGGTGACCACAGAATCCGAAGAAATGATTCGTAAATCCAGATTAATGGAATCAACCGGAAATTGCGGGTCGAAAATATTGGCATGTTCCCGTTGGCACTGCATGATCAAAGGAATCAACCAAAGAAGACCGATTATCCAGTTTCTTTTGAATCGGATGGTGTCCAAAATATTTCTGATTCCTTATTTTGCAAAGAATTCAACTCATCGATCAGTTTAGTATTGATTTTATTTCCTGATAAACGGCTTCAACGTCTTTGTTGCCGTCGATGCTGTAGAAGTGATCGTGTTGTTTATAATAGTCTTTGACCTGTGCCGTCTGATCATGATAGACCTTGAGTCGTTTACGAATCGTCTCTTCGTTATCATCCTGACGAGTAACAATCCGGCCTCCGCATTTGGGACAAATATGATCTGCAGGAGCCGGATTAGTAACCGGATTGAAATCCATTCCGCATTTTTCGCAAACCTTACGGGAAGTGAGGCGTTTGATAATAACGGCTTCGGGTACCGTAATTTCAATGCAGGTAAAAGCGGGTAATTGCAACGCTTCGGTTAGTTTGGACAGACCTTCGGCCTGGGGAATGGTGCGTGGAAAGCCGTCCAGAATCAGTCCGTTTTTACAATCCTCCTGAGAAATTCGATTTTTAATGATGCCTAAAATAATGTCATCCGGTACCAATTCTCCGCGTTCCATAATGGCTTGTGCTTTTTTCCCCAGTTCCGTTTGTTTGCCGACCGCTTCGCGTAACATATCACCCGTGGAAATCTGAGGAATATGGTAGTCGGCGCTGATGAGTTTGGCTTGTGTCCCTTTGCCCACACCCGGTGCTCCAAAAAGAATGAGATACATAATTATTCCCTTTACGTATGGTCATTTGCCATTGTAGTTTATTAAGGACTACTGATCGTTACTCTTCATCGTTATTTTACTGTTTGATCGGTATCGATTCAATGAAAGTTTTTTGTTTCGATTTGCGCCGATTGCCGGCGTAGAGTTGTCCGCAGGCGGCCTGAATATCCCATCCCTTGCGATTACGAACCGTGATTGTCCGTTCGGCTCCGTTTACAATTTGATCGAAGGCCAGAACCTTTTCATCGGGAGGAGGCGCATAAAGAGGGTCATCCGAATTACAAGGGATAATATTAATTTTGCTGGGAATGCCCCGTGTGATTTTTAATAAACGGTGGGCGTCTTGCTCACCGGAGTTCAACCCATCCATAAGCACATATTCAAAGGTGATCCGTTTCCCCGTCTTCCTCGTATAATAACGAGCTGCCTCTAAAAGTTCCCCCAACGGATATTTGCGGGCAATGGGCATGATCCGTTCGCGGGTAGTCTGATCCACCGCATTCAGAGAGATGGCCAAAGAATAAGGTTGCTGCTCATCAGCCAGGCGGCGGATATTCTTAACGATTCCACTGGTAGAGATGGTAATTTTTTTTCGTGAGATGCACAATCCTTCCGGATCGGAAATCAGATCGGCAGCCCGGATGACCGCATCATAGTTAAGCAAGGGTTCTCCCATGCCCATGAAAACGATATTGGTAACCGGTTGGCGGCTTAATTTTTTCATCAAAAGAACTTGTTCCACAATTTCACCGGAAGTCAGGTTGCGCAATAGACCCATTCGGCCGGTCGCACAGAACTTGCAATCCAGAGCACAGCCGACCTGGGATGAAATACAGAATGTGGTTCGCTTGCCTTCATAAATGATTACGCTTTCTATCATCATTCCATCGTTTAATTTCCATAAAAACTTGGTTGTGTCATCCTTTGGCGATACGATTTGATCCTCCAGGGTAAAACTGCGTAGCAAGAAAGTAGTATCCAACTCTGCGCGCAAAGCCTTAGGCAAGTCCGAAAACCGGCTAAATTCCTCATAATTTTTAACGTAGATGCCCTTCATTATTTGGCGGGTCCGGTAGCGCGGCTGATCTAATAATTGCAAATAGTCGCTAAGCTGCGTTTCGTCCAAATTTAGTATATTTTCTTTCATAAAATTCAGATTTGCTTTTAAATGGTCTGCTGATTAAAATTTTGTTCGCGCATATAGCAATTTAAAGAAATCGAAACAGAAGTACAAGGGGCATAAGGCAATGCAAGAAAAGGATCGGGATGTGCAGACTGCACGGAAAATTCAGCAGGGATTTAAGACGATAAAAGAAGAATTAGGCAAGGTGATCGTGGGTCAGGAGCTTATTATCGAGCAACTATTAATTGCCCTTTTTGCCCGCGGGCATTGCCTTTTGGTCGGTGTTCCCGGTTTAGCCAAAACTTTACTGATACGAACCCTGGGTGAGATTCTCGATTTACGTTTTTCACGAATCCAATTTACACCGGACCTGATGCCCTCGGATATCACCGGAACGGAAATACTGGAAGAAGATAAATCAACCGGACAAAAAACATTCCGCTTTATTCGCGGACCGGTCTTTGCTAATGTAGTGTTAGCCGATGAAATTAACCGCACTCCGCCCAAGACCCAATCCGCTCTGCTGGAAGCCATGCAGGAGTACCGGGTGACTGCTGCCGGTCGTTCCTTCGATCTGGAAAAACCGTTTTTTGTGCTGGCTACCCAGAACCCCATCGAGCAGGAGGGGACCTATCCTTTACCGGAGGCACAGCTGGATCGTTTTATGTTGAGTTTATGGCTGGATTATCCCAGCTTTGACCAGGAAGTGGATATTGTGAAGCAGACGACCATTGACCGCATCGATCATCTTCAACCGGTTTTAAGCAAAGAGGATATCATTCATTTCCAGGATTTGGTGCGACGCGTACCCGTGGCCGATGATATTGTGGAAACGGCCGTACGGTTGGTGACGGCCACTCGTCCGGAATCGGAACTGGCCGATCAAAAGATAGGGGAATGGATTCGGTGGGGTGCGGGTCCACGGGCATCTCAGTACCTGGTGCTGGGGGCCAAAGTACGGGCTCTGCTTTATGAACGCTTCACTCCTGCAGTGGAAGACCTTCAGGCTCTATTATTACCGGTGCTCAGGCATCGTCTGGTGACCTCTTTCAGTGCGGAAGCAGAGGGGGTAGATGTGGTTCGGATTGTAAAGCACCTTCAGGATCAAATTCTATCCTGATATTATATTTAAAAAGAAATCCATGATCCGATTCGTATCTGACGTCCGGGACCCGGATAAGAGGGCCATACAAAATAGTTACGATCCAGAGCGTTGAGTATCCTTAAACGCAGGCCCGACTTCTTAAAATGATAAGAGAGAGTAACATCCAGCAAATGATAATCAGGAAGTGGTATCTGTTTATTATTTCCGGCAAAGAGTTTGCTTATATATTTCCCGAAGAGAGCGATTCGAAATGCCCGTAATCCGCTGAAAAGAGCGTATTTAAACTGGTAGCGCGGATTAAAAGCCGTGGTTTCTCCGGGATCCAGCGATGCATAGGCCAGCTGCATAGCAGTTGTTTTCGAGAAACGGTATCTGGTCTGGACCTCATAACCCCAAAGATCGGACCGACCGCTGTTTATGAATCGGAACATGGGCGGCGGACTGGAGTTGGGAAGGCTCTGAATTAAATTCCGAATTTGATATTTATAGGCGGTAAAACGGATTTCCGTACGGGGATCGGGCCGGTATACCAAACCCGATTCGAAGCCCCGGCTTTCCTCGGCTCTTAAATTTTTATTTGCCGAAGGGAAAAGATACAATTCCATAAGCGTGGGATTACGAAAGCCGGATTGATAGTTGGCAAACAGGGTGATTTTCCGGCCGGGATTGGCACTTATACCCAGTACCGGAGTGCTGTTATTTTTAAGGTGTGAATTATACTGAAAGCGAAAGCCGCTTTTGAGATGAAACCATGAGACCGGTTGATAAAAGGCCAGAGCATAGAGTCCGCCGGAATTAAGGGCATGAAACTCCGTATTGACGACCGGTTTGCCGTTGGGTAATTTGGCAAAGGCATTCTCGGCCTGACCTCCGAAACGCATCGCATCACCGCCGAAAGCAAACTTCCATTTTGAGCTGAACTGGTAATACTGATATATAGAGAAGCCGCCGGCAAAGTCCTGCGATTTAAAGCCGTCGTAAAAACGGTGAAAGCCATAATTCCCATATAATTGAAGAGAACCGCTGAGCGAGCTGCTCGTATTTTTCAGAATTAAACCGGCCATGCTGCGCCGAATGACGGCATAGGTACCCAGCCGGGCCGGATCGCTTGTACCGCGTGCCGGATCGTCGAAGCGGTAGGGTACATAGCGTCCCTGTATGGCCAGGTGCCAGGTAGGATTCAACTGATATTCCCAGCCCCCGTTAAAATGAAGAGATGAAAAGGAACTCTGTTTTATATGCCCGTCGGTTTGATCTTTCTGCATAGATAAATAGAATCCGCTGGGACCGAAATGTCTGCTCAGATTTATCCCGAGATGAAAGGTATGGAAGCTTCCACCTTCGGCTTCAACCCGACCCAGGTGTTTGTAATCGGTTCCGGTAACGATGTTTATCACTCCGCCCATGGCATGATCTCCGTAAACAGTGGATGCCGCTCCCGGAAGGACCTCCACCTGGCGGATGTCTTGGTTCCCATACACATCGGGCAGAGGATGACCGAAGATGCCCATGAAATCCGGATGCCCGTTTAAGAGTACCAGAACATTGGTATTGGGCCGGCCTCCCTGGCCGCGTAAATAGAGCTGACCCCCGCCGTCCGAACCGATTCCGTAACCGACAACGCTCTTATTCAACACAAAGGCCGAAGGGACGGTTAGATCGATGGCTTCCAAAACCGAGTGGGTACTTAAAGCGGCAATGGTTTCGGCAGGGATCAACTGATAGTTTCGGCCGATATTTTTTATGGAAACAGGGTAGCGGTTGGCAATGACAAGGATCGAATCCTTACTGGTAAAAACCGTAAGCGAATCGTTTGCCGCATATAACTGGTGAAACAACAGGAAAAAAAATAAATAAATGAGAAGATGGCGCCTGGTCATGTTCCGGTTCCCCGATTTTTCGTTGTCCTTCAAAATTTTCAGAATGTAATTGATTACGACATTCAGTTCAAGGCCTTAGGGATTTTTGGTAAGAGAAAGATGATGATATCGGAATGATAAAAATTGATTCCCGCAAAATACAGGGATTCTAAGTCATCGGTAACTCCTAATACGGTCTTATTTTTTCGCCGCAATTTAAATAGGGCATAGGATTTACGGCTATATCATTTTTTCTGATTTCATAATGTAAATGGGGTGCAGAGGATAAGCCCGTATTCCCGACCGATCCGATTATTTCTCCGGATCGAACTACCTGGCCTTTTTTTAGAAATAATTTTTGTAAATGCGCATAAAAAGTGGAATAACTTCCGGAATGTTTAATACATACACTTTCGCCATATCCCTTTCTGTTCCCTGAAAAAATAACTTTGCCTTGTGCCGTGGAATATACGTTTGCTCCCGGATTAGCTTTTATATCAATGCCATTATGTCTTTTTACTGTTTTAAGAATGGGATGCATTATTTTGCCGAAAGCTGAAACGATTTTACCTGAATCTACAGGACAAATAAAATGAATATTATTTTCAATAACATAGTCAGAAGCGATTGAGGCGGAAAAATAAGTACCCAAAATGAAAAAAAACAATAATCGTTTAATCATAATACAACCTGTCCGTTTAGAATGATTTCATCTGCTCTTTTAAGTCCCATAAGATCAGATTTGTTGCCAGATAAAATCCAATAAACAGGCCTAAGATACCTAAATTAATTTTCCAGGAAAATGAAGGAGCAATAAGGAAAATATAGCTTGCTGCAAAAATAAAACCACCGATAATTCTGAATAAAGTTTTCATTTTTACCTTTCCTCTTTATGATACAATACTATGGAAAAGCCGCTAATGGCCGGCATAGAAGAAGGGTTAGACGTCCCCATGAACTTTAAAAATTACAGGAAACCGCACCAAGCTATTTCTTAAAGACATGGGGATTTAATTAACCGAAAAAAAATAATAAATTAAAATGTTTCCCGCAAAAATAAAAGCGGCTGAAATGTTATTAATTGGGTTTCGGCCGCTTTATCCGCGATAGAGGTGATCAGGCGGGATAGAATCTCTTTTACCGTTCGAAATATCGGCTCGCTTAGTTTCGGTGAAAGTTCGTAGCTCTTTCGAAGCTCATATAAAAACGCGCCTTCTGCGCTCTTGCTCTATCTCTTCGATAATTCATTATTGATTCGCATAAATAGTCCTCCTCAGGTTCAATAATCTAATTTAATTAAACCTGAGGGGACATAGGACACTATTTAAGTAAGATCATTTTCTTTACTTGATAATAGTCGCCCGCCTGAAGGGTGTAAAAATATAAACCGCTGGCAAAACGACTCCCGTCAAAATTAACGACATGATAACCGGCAGGTATTTTTGCTTGTAACAAGGTTGCCACTTGCTGACCGAGTGAATTGAAAATTTCGATTTTCACTCGTGAAGACCGTGGAAGAACAAATTTAATGTGGGTCGCGGGATTGAAGGGATTCGGATAGTTCTGGTACAATTGGAATCCCTTTGGGCTATCGGAATATTTGTCTTCAATAGCGGTAAAAGTTAAGTGTTCCAAAGCATATTTATTTGTACCTGCCTGGTACCAATACAGATTTTTATAAATATATCCATAGGTGGGAGTGTGCTCAGGCAGAAAGGGAGCAACCGCACCGCTGGCAATTTCAATAGATTGGAGAGGACAGTTTGCCATGACATGTGTATCCGAAGCGAAAAGATATGCATATTTGCCGTAAGTGCCGAGGGGAAACTCGTACATTTTCTCAAATATACCGCTGTGACTTAGAATATTTAATGTATCATTATAGAAAATAAATATTTTATCTTTATTGACTGCGAATTTAAGCTGTGATGTACTATCTATGTTCTGAAGGTTACTTTCTGATAAATTGCTTAGAGTGTAACTTCTTTGCGAACTCCCATCATTTGAATAAATTTTAAGATTTTGACCTGATAGGGTATAAATGGAATCTCCGGCGACATCACACCCCTGCACTTTTTGTACTTTAAAGGATAAAGCGGACATTTCATCCGTATCAAATCTATACACCTTAAACGAATCGGGAGGCCATTCGCTTAGTAAGTACTTGTACTTATTAGCAATACGGAAATCATGATGCCATGCGGCATAACTTATCTCATGATTGCTGTTATAGTGGAATACTCCTGCACTGTAATCCAACGGTGTAATCGAAAATCCACCCTTCCGGTTATCATAAAAATAGAGATTTAGCGAATCCGCTCCTAAAAAACTTAAATAAATATAAAAACTATGTTTCTTCACGGAAGTTAATTCGTTTAATTCCCTATCAAATATTTTTAAGACATCGGAAGTCTCGCAATAAAGTTTTCCCCCGGTATAGTTATAAGTGCCGATGAAAGGCCCGAAATCTCCGGATTGTATATTATTCCCGTTCAAATCGCAATATTGAAATTGCCCATCGTACAGATTCGTTGCCCATAGAATTTTATCTTTCATAATTACAAAGTCATACATATGGTTGGCCGTCACCGAAAAAATTTTTGCGGGAGAGGGATCGCTTATATAATCCTTGAGATTATAAACATCCAGAGTATCGTTTCTTTTAATACATAATCTGTTAGAGCCAATTTTAATATTGGGTTCATATTGACCGCTTTGCGTTTGAACGGACCCCGGCAAATCTTTCAGATAGGTGAATTCTTGATTCTGATCGTTATAACGATAGATATTCCGATCATTAAAAGCGTAAAGGGTTGAGTCATCGCTGTCAAAAATTCTGTATTTACCCGAAAGGGTACCCAGGTAGTTCCCATTTAAATCGAATTGCAGTATTTCACCGTACGGATAATTTGTAATCCATAAAGTATCCTGATAGATGGTTCCCGTGAATTCTGGGCTAAGTCGGTTATAATTTACAGGGTCGAAGGGTTTTCCATCCTGAACACGTGCGAATTCCCCGACAATTTTGATAATTTTGTTATCTTCAAAATTGGTTCCTCTCTCGTAAAATAATATTCTATAATTATTATAATCAAGAACAATAAGGCGGTTATTCGTTGCCAAAAATTTTAATGACCAACCTGTTTGGGTTGTAATATCCGTATAATATTCGCTGCTATCCACCAGAATCTCAAAGGTATTTTGGCTAAAACCGGTCTGCACATACAAAGAAAGAAGAATTGAAATAAAGATAATTTTTTTGGGAAAGAAATTCCGTTTCATGATACCCTCCTAAGATAAATGGTAATAAATTTACTTTAAAGGTAAACAGTCCTATTTACCCGTATTTTTTATCACCGAATACCCCCTCTTTCCGGATTGAAACGAACTATCGTCACGGTATTTAAATTTCTTTAGCTCGATTTTGCATCCTGATTACTTTAAAATACACCTTGTATCTTACTCTCGAATGATTACCTATACCTAAATTTACCCATAGATTTAATTTTTGAACCTTTATTTTTTAGTCGAAATATAATTTGATAAGGCTTCAATCCGGAACGACCCTCTCTGTTCCGGGGAAGTATTTAAGGAATGCAGTACAATAAACGAATATTGACCTACTCTGAAAGTAAAAAATAAATAAATTCAAAAAGAATCCGACCATAGAATTAAGTAGCATGATGTTATATGTTTAATTCCAGATTTTAAGGAAAACTCGGCTGCAGAGGGAATCTATTATAAAAAGGGGAAGAAGAGATTAATGATCGATCCAATATGATTTCTATGTTTTTAGCAGGAATAGAACGGAAGAATTAATTATGGAAGGGACAGACATGAAAAATCTTGCTATCGCAACCGTATTCTTTTTAACGGGAATGCTCTTACCGCTTTCCGCACAGAGTTGGAAATATCTGAATGAGAACAATTCGGATTTACCGAGTAATGCGGTCATGAACATCTATTTCGATGCGGACCAATCCATCTGGTTTTGTACACAGGACAGCGGTTTGGTTCACTATCAAAACGGTTTATTCTCTACGTATAATTCGACAACCCAAGATGGCTTTAAAGCCGACTTTGTAAGCAGGATCATCAAAAGTCCCGATGGAGTATACTGGATTGCCACGGAATACCAGGGGCTTTACAAATATATGAACGGGCAATTTACTCAGTATTTGAATGACGGCGCAGGCCATAATATTACCTATGCGCGTTCTCTAACCTTACAAAACGGTGGGCCCGGCAAGGGGGGCGCTATTTGGATTGGCACATGGAGTCACGGATTATTCCGTTTTGACGGCACAAATTGGAGCTATTTTGATCAAGGTTCCGGTACTTTGCCCGATAACAGTGTCTTGGCTCTGGCCGCGGAAGATGACCCGAATTCTAACCAGAGTATTGTATGGGCCGGTACCAATAACGGTTTGATGAAGTATGATGGAACTTCATGGGAAAATGTCGCTATTGGCGGGCAAAATAATTTGTGGATTAACGCCATAGCCCTAAAGAATGGGGGACCTTCCTTTGGCGACGGACAACTGATCGTCGGGTGTGAAACCGGAGAGCTTGCCATTTACGACGGGTCGAATTGGACTATTTTCAATATGGCTGATGCCTGGAACCCCAATAACTCGGTCACTTCCGTGAGCGTTGACGCCTCAGGTATTGTTTGGTTCGGACAGGATGAAGAAGGTATGGGCAAATATGATCAAAAAAGTCTGCTTTCTTATTATAAAGACAATTCCGGGATTATGGGAAATTATGTGGTCACCGTATCTCCCCGGCAGGTAAATGATTCCACCGAAGTATGGTGCTCGGTGTACGATAACGGCGCTTATCAGGGGATTTCTATTTATACCGAAGAAAAAGTGACCGCATTGAATGAATCGGCTGCGCTGCCCTCCTCGTTTTCTTTGCAACAAAATTATCCCAATCCTTTTAATCCTTCCACTCATATACGGTTTACTCTGGCCAGAGCGGCATTTACGAATCTTACGATTTATAATGTGCTCGGCCAGCGCGTGCGAACCCTGCTTAACCGCAAACTGGCGGCCGGCAGCTATGATGTTTCTTTCGATGCGCATAACTTACCCGGCGGTATCTATTTTTACACGCTGCAATCCGCGCAGCAACGCACGACACGGAAAATGATCCTGCTGCGTTGATCGATGATCTGTTTATTCGGAAACGGACGGCTTTACCGTTTTCCGCTTTAAGAGAAATCTTTCGGACAGACGCTGTGACGGACAGTGGAAAATAAATCGATGAGTTTTGAAAAAAACGATTCTTGTTCAGTCGTTATAATGATAGAAAGGAATAGAATAATGAAACGCTTTTTTCTGTTGATATTCTTTTTGGTCTTTTTTTTAACCGTTGTTTTGGCAGCCCAGGACAAATGGATTAATTATTCCTATACCAACGCCGTATTGAGTATTGAACATGACGGCGACTACTGGTGGCTGGGTACGGAAGGCGGTTTGGTGAAATTCAATGAAAGTACACATTTTATTCAGGTGTTCAATCGCGGCAATTCGCATATTATCGCTAACCGCATACCTTTGTTAAGCAAAGACGAAAACAATACGCTCTGGCTGGGCAGCTATCATGGGATCAGTAAATTCGACGGCCAGACCTTTACCAATTATACCGGTGATAATTCCGGCTTATTGAATAATAACATCAAGCATCTGGATTTTGAAAAATACAGCGGGCTTTGGGTGGTAACCGATTCGGCCCTGACCTTTTTTGACGGCAGTCAATGGAAACATTTTCGTGTGGATAACGACGGCGATTCTCTGAAATATATCAGCGCCGTTCATGCCGCCTCTTCCGCCGGATTATTATTTTCTTTGGGCAGCAAGGTGGAATTTATCCGCAAGGACGGTTCAATAAGCGATATGGGATTTGGGCTTACCAGCTATATTACGGATGTGGGATTTGATTATATGAATAATGTGGTCGTAACCACCCGGGACGGTTTCTGGATTAACGGCAATGAGGGCTGGAAGCATTATACCAACGGGAATAGCCCGCTGCCGTCTAACTATATTTCACAAGTAGAGACGGCTCCCAATGGTGATTTATATTTTAATCTTGTACAGCAGGGGGTTGCGGTTTTTCATTTCGATGGAACATGGACTATCATTCCAAATGAGGACGGCAACAAATTAAACTACCTGATTCGCGTTTATGCCGAAGAGAAAATAGCCATGAGTCTGGCCTGGCCCTTTTTAGGCCTGGTGATTGTCGATCATCCCTCCGAGTGGGAGTATACCTTTTCCGATAATTACGATTTGAATATTTCTCCTATTCATAGTAATAATGTAAATACCATGGTAATCGCCAATGGAAAAAAATATATTGCAACCGAAGGGATCGATGTTCTGGACGCACACAATCATCTTATCCGTAAATATGATTGGAACGACGGTGATTTCTATAGTTTATCAAATCCGACCGAATATTTGGCGGTAGATGCATGGGGGAATATCTGGTGCGCCGATAACTTAAACGTAAGTCTCACCAAAATTTCCGGTGATAACATCACCCTGATATCGGAAGATAGTCTGGGCATTACCGACCCTCATGTTACCGCCTTACATTGGGAAGCAAACAGACTGCCCGATGGCCGGGTTTGCGGTACGCTCTGGGCGGCTTTCAATGGCGGTAATTATTATGGCATGGCCCGTTATGATTCCGTTTGGTATAAATTCCCGGAAGAGCATCCTCAATATCCGACCTCATTCAATGGGATTGAACGGGATAACAACAATCTGCTCTGGTTTGCCGGTTTAAATGTGTATTCATATGACGGCCAAAATTTCACCCGTTACTGGCAGGAAGCGCCTGTCAAACAAGCGACGGCCGTAGCAAGAGATTCAAGCGGCAATTTGTGGTTTGGCGGCAAACCGGATGAGGCTTCCAATTGGCCCGGCGGTATAATGAAATATGACGGCAATACCTGGACTTTGTTCACAAGCGAAAATAGCGCTTTACCGGATGACTACGTTACCTCTTTAGCCGTGGATACCAGCGGCAATCTCTGGATTGGCATGAATGAGGGCGGTGTGGCTGAAAGGTTGCCGGATGGTTCGATACGGGTATTTAATCGTGACAACTCTCCGCTGGATAATAATGCCATCGAAAAAATCGTTGTGGATCCGGAAACTAACAATTTGTGGATTTTGAACCGCGAGGCGGGTGTGTTTGTGTATAATGAGCAGAGCGTCACGGCTATTGACCAACGGGCAAACCCGGAAGCAATGCCGACATCCATATTCTTATACCCCAATTACCCGAATCCTTTCAATCCCCAGACCACCATCCGCTTTCGAACAGACCGCAGCGGGCTTGTTTCTTTAAAGGTATATGATATCAACGGCCGTCTGGTAAAAACTTTGCTTAACGGATTTACAAGGGCCGGTGAATATCGTCTGATGTTCGACGGCAGAAGATTGGCCAGCGGAATGTATTGGTGCCGGCTTAGCAGCGGCAAGACAGTCCGGACGATCAAAATGGCGCTCATCAAATAAAACTTTTCATATCAAAGGCGCTCCCCAAAAAAGAGGGCCTTTGCAATTTTACTGAGGGAACAAGAACGATATAACGGAACAAGCATTCTTTCGTGGACTGAGAACCGACAACGACTATGTGCAATCGCTTTACCTTTAGGTTTAGATCACACGGTCATTTCCATTCGATTTAAGTACCTTGGGCGGAAGGAAGCACCCGGCTGCGGGATAAAAGAAAACTGCAGAACAGCCCTGCCGTTTTTTCGTGGAAACTAAAATCTGCTCCCCAGAAACCGGCTGGCGCCGGATGAAACGGCAAAATTCACGGGCAGGGAAGTAATCTATAGCTCAATTAAAAGATGTTTAATGTTGCCCAGCAATTGTAAAAAGTAGGTCAGAAACGATGCCGCCGGGGCGCCGTCAACCACACGGTGATCGCAGCTCATGGATACCGGCAGAATGGTGCCCGGGACCACCTGTCCGTTTTTAACCACCGCTGTTTGATGAATCCGGCCGAAGCCCAGGATAGCCACCTGAGGCGGTAAAATCATAGCCCGTCCGTACACTCCGCCGAAAGAGCCGTAATTGGTGATGGATATGGTACCGCCGCGCAGATCATCCAGTTGAATGGTACGATTTTTTGCGGCATCGATCAGGGTCAGCATTTCATCGTTAATTTGGCGGATGGATTTGTTCTGGACCTGTTTTAATACAGGTACCATCAAACCTTCATCCGTTTGGACGGCCATACCGATATTTACATCGGAATGAACAGTTACTTCTTTCTTATTTTCATCGAAGGTGGCATTGAGAGTCGGGTATTTTTGTACGGCCACGGCCAGGGCCTTCATGAAAAAGGGCTGGAAACTGATACGCCGATCCATTTGTTCTTTCAATTCGGTGCGGTAAGCGGCCAGTTCGTCGATTACCGTGTAATCCTGGACGATAAAAGCCGGAATGGTTTGACTCTTTTCCATGTTCTCGGCAATGGTTTTTCGCATCTGCGAGAATTCGATGGTTTGGGTTTTACCGGCAGGGAGCGGAGAAATTCCCTTGTCCGCTGCTTTCGGAAGCGCGGTAACCTGACTGGTACTGAATTGATGGTCTTCGCCGAAATGGATCAGATCACTCTTAAGAATCCTTCCCCCGGGTCCGGTTCCTTTAACTTTGCTTAAATCGATCCCATGATCCGCGGCGAATTTCCGGGCTACGGGGGTGGCTAATATTTTTGCGGGCTGGTTCATACCTTCTTCATCGGAAAGGCCCTCGGTACTGACCGGTAGAACGGTATCTCCCGGGCCCTGCAGCTCGCCGACTACCGATCCGGTTTCTTCGATAGGTTGCGTCTTTTTTTCAGCCTCTTCATCGCTGATCTCGATATAGGCCAGCACGGAACCGACTTCGATCGTATCTTCTTCTTTGGCCCCGTATTTTTTCAAAATACCATCCTTTGGCGACGGAATCTCGGCAACCACTTTATCGGTTTCCACTTCGGCCAGGATATCCCCGGCTTCTATTTTATCTCCGGGCTTAAAAAGCAATTGTAATATTTTCCCTTCGTGTACACCTTCGCCCACATCGGGAAATTTAAATTCATAAATCATGAATGGGTCTCTCCAAATATATTACGGTTCATAACGAACAACTTCGTGCGCCACCTGAACAATGTGCTCCGTTCGTAGCAAAAAATGTTTCTCAGCGGTCGGTAAAGGAAAGATAATATCCGAACCGGTCAGCCGGGTGGGAGGCGCTTCGAGATATTCGAAAGCCTCGCTTGTAATGGTACTGATCAGTTCCGCAGCCACACCGAAGGACCTTGGTCCCTCATGAACCACCAGGATACGTCCGGTTTTTTTAACGGATTTCAACACGGTCTCTTTATCCCAGGGATAGATAGTGCGCAGATCAATGAGTTCCACGGAAGTCCCTTCGGACTGCAATTGATGGCCGGCCTCAATGGTTTCTTTCATTTGCGCTCCGTAAGAAATCAGAGTCAGATCATCACCCTGTTCCACGATGCGCGCCTTTCCGATGGGAATGGTATAGGCTTCTTCCGGCACTTCCTGCTTGAAAGCCCGATAGAGGCGTTTCGGTTCCATAAAGAGTACCGGATCGGGATCCCGCATGGCTGCAATCAATAAGCCTTTGGTGTCGTAAGGGGTGGAGGGAATAACCACTTTCAGACCGGGAATATGGGCGAACAGGGCTTCCATACTTTCCGAGTGATGCTCAATAGCCCGGATGCCGCCGCTAAACGGCATGCGAATCACCATGGGTAGCGTCAGAGCGCCCCGGGTACGGTTACGCAGTCGGGCCACGTGGCTGATAATCTGGTTGAAAGCCGGGTAGACAAAACCGCTGAACTGGATTTCGACCACGGGTTTTAAGCCGGCCACAGCCATACCGATGGCCGTACCGACAATGGCGCTCTCGGCCAAGGGGGTATCAAAACAGCGTTGTTCACCGAATTCTTCCTGTATGTTGACGGTTGCCCGGAATACGCCTCCTTCCTGTCCCACGTCTTCACCGAAAGTTACAATGGAAGGATCCCGACGCATCTCCGTGATCAGGGCATCATTTACAGCCGAGATAATAGTCAGTGCCTGCATTAGTCTTCTTCTCCTTCCAGAATGCGTCGTTTTTCCAGTTGTTCCTCCAAAATCGGCGGCATATCTTTAAATGTGTAGCGATAGATATTATCCAGACTTTCATCGGAGTAATTTTCCGCTTCTTCAAAAGCATCGCGGGCCGTTTTTCTGGCTTCTTTTCGAAGGGTTTCAATTTCACCGCTTTGGATCAATTTATTTTTGATCAAATATTTTTGAATACGTAACAAGGGGTCTTTTTGGGCCCATTGCTGTACCTCTTCTTCATCCCGGTAACGGCTGGGATCATCTGCGGTAGTATGCGCCCCCATGCGATAGGTAAAGCCTTCGATCAGGGTCGGCCCTTTGTTTTTTCTTGCTTTTTCCGCGGCTAATTTAGTGGCTGCATAAACGGCAAAGAGGTCGTTACCGTCAATCTGAACGCCTTCGAACCCGTAAGCAAAAGCTTTTTCGGCGATCGTCGGACTGGCGGTTTGTTTTTTTCTCTGCACCGAAATAGCATATTGATTATTCTGTACATAAAAAATGAGGGATGAATTCCAGACCCCGGCAAAATTCATAGCTTCATGGAAATCGCCGGTGGATGTTCCGCCGTCACCGATAAAGGCAATGGTAACCCGGTCGTTACCCTTATAACGCTCGGCATAGGCCAGACCCACGGCGTGGGGCATCTGTGAACCGATGGGCACGGAAATAGGGGTAATGTGGAATCGATCGATATCATAATGGCTGCCCCATTCATTCCCCAAAAAATAGAGATAGTGCTGGCTAAGCGGTACTCCGCGGATTAACAGCCCTCCCAATTCGCGGAAGGCCTGCACAAACCAATCGTCCTGACGCAAGGCCATGATGGATCCGATACTATTCGCTTCCTGACCTTTGACCGGCGGGTAGGTGGGCATGCGACCCTGGCGGTTAAGACTCACCGCCCAATCGTCGGCTTCGCGGGCCAGGATCATAGTTTTAAAAGCATGCAGTAATTCGTCATCGGTCATCATGGGATATTTCCGGGCTTCAGCAGATAAGATGCCGTCTTCATTCAATAACTGAAACCGTTTCCCTTTGCGCGGGTCAAATTTTTCAAACATATAAACTCCCTGGAGATTAAAAAGCTTGGCAGAGTAATTTCACTCTCTGAAACGTATTTAAAATAAACACTTCCCGGTAGGACGGAAAAAATCAGGAGATTACCCGACTAAAAACGTTTTACGCGCGTGTGGCAGTAAGGCAATTTTTGGTGATGCTTGTAATAATCCTGGTGATAATTTTCCGCTTTCCAGAAAGTCGCTGCCGGTCGCAAACTTGTAGCTACGTTAAACCCCTTTTTCTTCAAAATACCGATCAGCTTATCGGCTACTTCCTTTTGCTGCTCATTGGCATAAAATACGGCCGATACATATTGTTGGCCGATATCCGGGCCCTGCCCGTCGGTTTGAGTCGGATCATGGATCTCAAAGAACAGTTTTGCCAGTTTTTCATAGGATGTCTTCCTGGGATCGAAAACTACTTGCACCGTTTCGAGATATCCGGTGTTTCCGGCGCACACCTCTTCGTAAGTGGGCTTCGCCTTTGTACCGCCCATGTAGCCCACCGTCGTGGAGAGGACCCCTTCGGCTTGTTGCATATAGTATTCGACTCCCCAAAAGCAGCCGCCGGCAAAATAGGCCTTCTGTTGCAGGGAATCGGCCGGCAAAAATTGTAAGGAAATAGAATTTACACAGTGACGGACATTTTTTGCTGTATAACCTTCTCCGCTGAACACGTGCCCCAAATGAGCACCGCAATGGTTGCAGATGATCTCGGTACGTTGTCCGTCCGCATCGGGGACATGTTTTACTGCGCCCGGAATTTCGTCATCGAAGCTGGGCCAGCCGCAATGGGAGGCAAACTTGTCGCCGGAACGATACAGAGGAGCGCCACACTGTTTACATGTATAGACCCCGTCTTCAAAAAAATCATCATATTTTCCGGTAAAGGGTCGTTCCGTGCCCTTATCGATGATAACCCGTTTTTCTTCGGCCGTTAAAGTTTTCAGCTTCCTGGGAGTATCCTGTCCGTATAAATGATCCGTATTCATAAAAAACAAACCTGTTCCTGTGCTTACAAACAATATAAGCAAAAATATAATATGCCTGTGTTTTAATTTTGATGTTTTCATGTCCATAGTAACTAAAAAGAGGGCCGAATTATTTCCATGGAAAAAGCGCTCCTACTTTGAGATGAGGAACATGATTTTAATCGGGAATATTTTAGGCTATGTTTATGGGATCCTAAGGGATAGGAAGCCAAACAGCTTACCCGTTCAGCAGGCAAACTATCTTAATCACGGGTAAACGCACTTCACTTTCTTCTTAATTCGATCCCTGCATTGATTTAATTGTAACTAATTAATAAATTGTTGACAATGAATCCATAAACCAACGGAACCGACCTTGCAGGACAGTCAATCATCACTTCATGCTCTTCAGGAAGAGCTCGGCTTTTACGGGACGTCACCGGAAATCGAAGAATTGTTGCAAACGGTGGTAACAGTGGCTCCCACAGACTTATCCGTTTTAATCATCGGCGAAAGCGGAACCGGGAAAGAGGTTATTGCCAATGCCATCCATTCTTTGAGTAAACGCAAAAACAGAGCGCTTATTTCGGTTAATTGCGGCGCTATCCCGGAGGGGATTCTCGAATCCGAACTATTCGGACACGAAAAGGGATCGTTTACCGGAGCCATAGGCCAGAAAAAAGGCTATTTTGAGGCGGCCAATCACGGCACTATTTTTCTCGATGAGATCGGCGAGATGCCGCTCAATACCCAGGTTAAATTACTACGTGTGCTGGAAACCTCGGAGGTGATGCGGGTAGGCGGTACGGAGGTCATCAAAGTGGATGTGCGGATTATTGCGGCAACCAACAAGGACCTGGAACATGCCGTGCAACAGAACGAATTCCGCCGCGACCTCTATTACCGTCTGAAAGCGATTACCCTGCATATTCCGCCCTTGCGCCGACGTAAACAGGATATCCCGGTTTTGGTCGAGAAATTTGCCTCCGATTACGTCCGGAAAAACAACATTCGTTTCAAAGGTTTTGCCCCGGAAGCACTCGATTTGATGGCAACCCACCATTGGCCCGGTAATGTACGTGAATTGCGAAATTTTGTAGAAACGGCTATCATATTAAATAAAGGTGAAATCATTCGACCCGCCTATGTTCGTTCCGCCCTGAATATCGAAACCCAAACAGTAGTTTCCGAGAATCTTCCCGTACCCTTAAACAAAACCGTAGAACAGGCGGAACGGGAACTGATTTACCGTACGCTGATCTCCCTCAAGCTGGATATGAGCGAAATGAAACAGATGATCAACACCCTTTTGCAAAATTCACAAACCTTAAACCAGTCCGGATATGCGGCCTTTGTCGATTCCCTGCGCAAAGAAAATGATGCCCGCGAAATCCAACCCACAACCTTGGATGCCATGGAACGTGAACTTATTAAAGAGACTTTGCGTAAATATGGTGGTAGTCGAAGGAAAACGGCCCGGGCTTTGCAAATTAGTGAACGTACCCTGTACCGCAAAATAAAAGAGTACGGTCTAAATTAAAAAGAATCCGGTCGCCATTTAAGAAAACGGTTCGTCCAAGATGAAGAAATATTTTCAAATAAATTTCATTGTATCGGTAGTCACCCTTGTTTTTTTAACCAACTGTGGCTACTATTCGTTTAAAGGGTCGTTGCCTTCGCATTTAAAGACGATCGCGGTTCCGCTCTTCAGCTCTCAGGCGCCCGATCCCGGAGTAGGGGAGGATATCACCAATTTACTGATCGACGGTTTTATTGCCGATAATACTTTAAAAATTGCCGATCAGAGTAAAGCGGATTTAATTTTAACCGGAACGGTTACGCAAATTGTGCTTCTGCCGGCGATAGTCCGGCCGGGGGAAACCGTAGCCGAATCCCGTTTGAGAGTGACGGTGCGGGCTAAATGCGACGACATACACAGGTCCAAGGTACTCTTTAACAAAACCTTTTCACAAGAGGAAACCTTAGAGGCCAGTGCCGGGCTGGAAGAACGTAATGCAGCCGTTAAAGATGCCCTGGAAATTATTTCCGAAGATATCATAAACAGCACGTTAAGCGGCTGGTAAAGACGACTTTTGAGGAGTAATACATGGATTCAAGCGAAAAATTAATTGATGAAGCCGATAGTACATCGGTGCTTTTTGCTCATAAAGCAGCCGGACTTCTGAAAGAAGCACGGGTTCAGGAAGCCAGGGCGCTCTGCGAACAAGGCATAAAACGATTTCCGCTGTACGCCCAGGGACATTTTATCATGGCGCGTTGTTATCAGGCTGTGGGGCTTACCGATGATGCCAAGGCTGAATTCGAACGGACTCTGCTTTACGACCCGTCTCATATTCAGGCTAAAAAAGCACTGGCCTATTTTTATTACAAAGAAAAGATGCGTTCGACCGGTAACAAGCTGTTACTGGACTATGCCCTGTATGATCCGCTCAATGATGAATTAAATAAATTTCTTAAGGAAGAAAAGCTGTTTCAGAAACTTTATCCCTCCATTCAACTGAAACAATCCAGCGTCGAAGAACTGGAATTCCGTGAAATTCAGGAAGAGGCGGACAGGGAAGAAACTTTTGACATCGAGGAAAAAAGCGAGCCGGAAATCATTATTGCCGATGAAACGGAGGAGGAAGAAATAAAACCCGATGCGGAAGTTGAGCCGTCCGTGCGAGAAGTACTGCTGGATGAATCCCAGACTATAGAGGAAGAAAACTCTGAAACCGAAGAAGCATTATCGGTAGAAGACGAAGAAAAATTACTCCCTGCCTTGGAAGGCGAACTTTTACAAGATAATGAATTACACCGGGAAGCAGGGCAAGAGGAACCGGCGGTGGAAGATGTGGAAAACATAGCGGACAGGCAAGAAGAGCAAGCGGTTGTTTCCGAAGGATTGAATGAACAGGAATTGATTGAAATGCCAATGAATACGGAAGAAAATGCCGAGGAACCGTTAAGAGAAGAAATCAGCGACGAGCCTCCTGAGGAGGAACCGGTAAGCTCCGAAAATATGGAAGACACCAAGGTAGACTTAAGCCAGTTCGACAACACCCAGGATGATTTTTCAACGGTAATGAATGATCTGTTCCAGCCCGAAGGAATCGTAGAGGATGAAAAAATAGTTGAGATCGAACCGGTCAATGAAGTGGAAAACGAACCGGAACAGATGGCCGAAGAACGTCCCATCCTGGATACGACCATTATTTTCCGGGATGATGATCAGCAAAAGGCAAGCGAAGAGGAGCTCAAAGAGATTCCCTCCGAAACATTTAACCCACTTCCCAGTATTGAGGATGATTTACAGTCCGATGATGAAATGAAACGCATCGAAGAGGAAATCGACGCGCTCGATAACACGGAGGTGGAAGTGGAAGAAGTGACTGAAATCGCAGAAAAGGAAATACAGCCGGAAGTCGAAAAAGCTGCGGTTAATGGGGAAAAGAAAGAGGATATAGAATACGATGCCGCTCAGGCGGCCCGTCTGGATGATGAAAGTGTGAACATCGAAGAGATCATGGAGAACCCCAGTCTTTTAACACCTACCTTCGGTGAGATCCTCATTGCTCAGAAAAAATTTGAAGATGCGCATAAAATTTTCGAAGAATTGCTCAGGAAAGATCCCGATAATCCGCGCTTACAACGTAAAATCAATTTTCTCGACAAAATTTTAGCCGTAAACCGATAAGATGCGCATTACTCTCTGTTTAAAAATATCGAATTTAATACTTCGGGTCTTGCCCGGGGCTATTCATCTCAGCTTCTGATTGAATCACCAACGCTTATGCAATCTTTTAAATTACATCGTTTTTTATGGGCCCTGGCCCTTCTTGTGGCCCTCGGACATGGAGAGGAATATTTCATCCATCTGAGTAAAGAGGGTCTGAAGCAGCGCAGCGCGCTCCTTTCCGGAAGTTTTAGCCGGCAACAGTTCGCAAGGTCTGTAAAAAATAGTATTCGCTTTAAAGATATTTTCGGGAAAGTACCTTCGTCAAAGCATTTCCGAAGCTGGATGAAAATTACCGTAGACCCTTCCCGGGCGAATCTTATGAGGCAGACTTTGCAAAAAATGGGTCTTATTGATTATTCGGAAGCAGTGCAGCGGTTTCATATCTCTTCCTTTTCCAATGATAGTATGTACAGGCAGCAATGGTATTTGAATACTATTCATGCGCCGGAAGCCTGGCAAATCACCGAAGGAGACAGCCGAATCATCGTAGGGGTAATTGATACGGGAATCGATTACCACCATCCGGATCTGCAGACGGGGCTGTGGCGCAACGAAGCGGAAGAAAACGGCCTGCCCGGAATCGATGATGATCACAACGGCTTTGTGGATGATTCGGTCGGATGGGATTTCACCGATGCTCCCGACTTTCCGGACGGTGGCGATTATCGTCAGCCGGATAACGATCCCATGGATGAATATGGCCATGGACACGGCACGGAAGTGGCGGGAATCATTGCTGCCGTATCCCTCCATGGACAGGGCATGGGGGGAATTGCGCCGGGAATTAAGGTTATGAATCTTCGGGCCGGAACGGCCGGCGGCTACCTGGAAGAAGACGATGTGGCCAATGCCATTCTTTATGCGATCGATAACGGCGCCCGGATTATCAATATGAGTTTTGGAGATACCGCTGTCTCGCGTTTTTTGAAAGATATTATGTATTATGCTTACCGAAAACATGTTTTGATGGTTGCCGCTTCCGGAAATGAGGGCAATGATCGGGCTTTTTATCCGGCCGGTTTGGCGGAAACGATTTCCGTCGGGGCCTCGACGATTAACGACTATATAGCCGGATTTTCCAGCTACGGTTCCTCCCTGGATTTGGTAGCGCCCGGAGACAGTATCCTCAGCACGGCCATCGGTGGTGGGTATAGTCTGGTGAACGGGACTTCGTTCAGTGCACCCATGGTTTCCGCAGCGGCCGGATTAATTCTTTCTCTGCATCCCGATTATTCCGTGGAACGCCTGCGCAATGTGCTTAAAACCTCATGCGATGACATTATGTACAGCGGTTGGGACAGGTATAGCGGCAGCGGACGTTTGAACGTAGCCCGGGCTCTGCAGATTCCCCGAAGCGGGGAATTGCGGATAATTCGGCCGGCACCCAATAGCAGCACGGCAAAAAACACATTACTCATCACAGGTACGATCCTTCATCCCGATATCCGCACGGCAGAACTGGACTATGCCCTGGGCAATCCCGGTTTGGACTGGCAGGTGCTCAAGACTTTTAATCGGCGCCAGGTGCTTAACGATACTTTAGCCGTTTTGAATCTTCAATCCATGGCCGATACGGTTCTGACCCTGCGGCTCAAAATGGAAC
Source organism: Calditrichia bacterium (assembly GCA_026983775.1). Lineage (GTDB taxonomy): Bacteria > Calditrichota > Calditrichia > Calditrichales > Calditrichaceae > JALSTK01. The sequence continues at coordinate 1,071 of JALSTK010000004.1, read as the reverse complement.
TGGTCAATGGTCCGAGCGACGAAGTGCGCCGGGTAGTGCGCATTGATCGCAGCAAACCCGTCTTGTCCGAATTACAAATCACTCCTATGTATGACGGAGAAGACTTTTCGGTGCTGATCTCTTTTGAAAGTGATGATCTGTGCACTGCCCGGATTTTTATTCGTCCCGAGGGAGCGGAGGCCTTTAGCGATTCTCTGGAATTCGGATACGAAACGCATGGGCAGCGTATCAAGTTGAGCAGTCGTGAATTCTCCGGCACGTTCCGGTTTTATGTGCAGGCTACCAATTTAAGTGGTCTGTCTACGATAGATGATCAGAACGGCCGGTATTACACCTTTACCCTGAAGCCCGATTACGAATGGCGTAATTTCGAACCGGTTCCCTGGCAACTTCCCCCCGGATTTCTGCTCCCTGAAAGCACGGACCTGGATCATGACGGGAAAAGAGAAGTAGTGCTCAGCCGCTATACCGAGCAAGGCGGTTTCGGCGCCGTGGAAATTTACGAGTTTGAAACGGATCATTTTGAAAAACGCTTCACCTCCTCCTTCCCGGCCATACCCCGTGATGCCGGTGATGTGAATGCCAATGGACGCAGTGATTTGCTCCTGGGGTACGGACAGAATACCTTCGTACTGGAAGCAGCTTCTCCTTCAACCTTTCCCAATCATGTGGTTTGGTCGGATACAGGAAGTTTCTGGGGCGCTTCTTTTGCCGATCTGGATCAGGATGGCAAAGGGGAAATTATCGGCAGAATTGATTCCCAATATGTGGTTTTGGAACAGCAAAGCGACGGGCAATTCAGCCCGATAGCGGAACTGGGCAATCCCACCCCGGGGCGGAATTTGCTGGGTACTCCTCTGGTAGCTAAGGGTGATTTCAATAACGACGGCCGGCCCGATCTGGTCTTCGGCGACTCTGACGGTGATTTGATATTCTATACGACTACAGGAGAGAATCAATTTACCCTGCTGACGACTGTGCACACCGATCAGCAAGATGCCACATCCCTTCTTTCCGCGCTAAATAACGGCCTGCAAGGGAGCTCGTTATTCGCGGGCAGTCACTCTTCCG
>JALSTK010000003.1 GCA_026983775.1 Calditrichia bacterium | reverse complement strand
GGGTCTATGCAAATCGGGGTGGGATAAAAGTAAACGGTTTACAAATATGGGAACTCAATTCCATCTGGAAGGACACATATTGAATTCAAGAGATGATTTCCGTTTTTTATGTATCGGTGAAATCCTGTGGGATGAGCTGCCGGACGGCTTATATCTTGGGGGCGCTCCCTACAATGTTGCGGTTCACCTTCGGCAATTGGGCCGGGAAGTGGATTTGATCAGCCGGGTCGGTAAAGACGAACCGGGTCGGCAAGCTCTTGAAGAAGTACAAAAAGCGGGTCTGAATCAGGCATATATTCAACAGGATTTCCGATATCCCACCGGAATCGGATAAAGAATTAATCTCTTTGGCACAAAAATCGGATATATTTATTTACGGAAGTCTGGCGCAACGCTCGCCCCGTTCTCGTCAAACCATACGAGCTCTTTTACCCTATTCAAAAATGAATGTCTTCGATATGAATCTGCGCGAACCTTATTATGATTGGGATACTATAAAGGAATTGTTAGAAGGAGCGGATTTGATTAAATTGAACGAGCAGGAATTGCAAAAGCTAGCCCGTTGGCAGGGTTGGCCCAAAGACGATCCCGGGCGGAGTGTAACAAATCTGGCCGAAAAATTTAATTGTGCTTCGATCTGTTTGACCAGGGGCGAGAGGGGTGTACTGCTTTATGATCAGGGCATTCGGGCCGAACATCCCGGCTTTGCGGTTTCTGTAGTGGATTCGGTCGGTGCAGGAGACGCTTTTCTGGCCGGGTTACTTCATGCTTTAATGAATCATGAGACGCCTCAATCCGCATTAACGTTAGCCAATGCCCTGGGAGCTTTTGTTGTCGGTCAAAAAGGCGCCACACCGGTTCTGAATATGCAATTCATTCGACGATTGACGAATCGCGATAAGATTTAATGATTTATAAATATCGGAAAGGAAGCAAATGATGTTAAAACGATCTTCCCTTTTTAGCGTACAGCTTTTATCCTGGATTCTGGTTCTTACTTCTATCTCCTGGTCCTGTACCAATATTTTAGTGACCAAAGGAGCCAGTAAAAATAAATCGGTAATGATTACCTACTCCTGTGACGGTGAATTTCTTCCCAGGGCCCGTATCACTCCGGCTGCAGATCATCAACCCGGGGATTCCATGGAAATTCGCAACTGGTCCGGCAAGTTATTGGGAAAGATTCATCAGCCGGCCCATACCTATAAAGTGGTAGGTTTAATGAACGAACATCAGTTGGTAATTGGGGAAACCACGTTTAGCGGCCGTGAAGAATTACGTAATCTGCAGGGGCTCTTGCCTTACTGGACCTTGATGCAACTGGCCTTACAGAGGGCTCGGACGGCCAGAGAAGCTATTCAAGTAATTGCCGATTTGATGGACCGTTACGGCTATGCTTCCACGGGGGAAACTTTTTCAATTGGTGATCCCAATGAAGCCTGGATCATGGAAATGATCGGTCCGGGCCCGGGCGGGAAGGGCGCGGAATGGGTGGCCTTGCGTATTCCGGACGGTTATATCAGTTGCCATGCCAACAAATCCCGCATCGGTACATTTCCTTTGAACGATCCTAAAAATTGTATGTATTCCGAAAATGTAATTTCTTTTGCTATTACCCGGGGATATTACGACCCCGCCTCGGGAAAGCCCTTTCGTTTTAATGAAGCCTATTGTCCCGATACGCCGCGGAACCGGCGCTATTCCGATACGAGAGTTTGGAGTATCTTTCGACGTGCCGCACCTTCAAAAAAATTTTCGGCCGCCTATCATCGGGGTGATCCGGATGCCAAGCCCTATCCGTTATGGATTAAACCGGACCATAAATTGGCAGTGAGCGATGTATTCAACTTGATGCGCGATCATTATGAAGGAACCCCTTTCGATATGACCAAAGGGATCGATGCCGGGCCGTTTGGCTCACCCAATCGCTGGCGCCCCATTGCCTGGGAAGTGGATAGTGTGGACTATGTCTGGGAACGTCCCGTTTCGACTCAGCAAACCGGATTTTCATTCGTATCCCAGTCCCGCTCCTGGCTGCCGGATGGCGTAGGGGGAGTGCTTTGGTATGGTCTGGACGATACTTATACCAGTTGTTATATGCCCCTTTATTGTAGTATCGATGAGTTGCCTTCCTCTTTGAAAACAGGTTCTTTGTCTGAATTTAACTGGGATTCGGCCTGGTGGGTATTTAATCTGGTTGCCAATTATGCCAATCTGAAATATTCCTATATGATCAGGGATATCCGGAAAGTCCAGTCCGAATTGGAAGGGACCTTTTTAAAGCTTCAACCTGCCGTGGAAGAGACAGCCGTTAAACTGGCCCGAAGCGATCCGCGGCTGATGGAAAAATTTCTCAATGATTATTCCTATTCCCATGTCAATCTGGTGACGGAACGGTGGAAAGCGCTTGCCCGCCATATTATTGCCAAGTATAACGACGGTTATGTTCAGAAAAAAGCGGGGCGTCCTGCCGAAGTTGGGTATCCCCAAACCTGGCTGAAAAGAGTGCTGAAAGAGCGTCCCCAACAGTTTAAGTTAAAACCTAAAATAAACAAAGCGCCGGAGTCTAAATTAGTGGATTAAGATTATTTTGATAGCATGGAAATATGAAACGTAGTATGAAAATAATAATCGAAAATTTAAAAGAGGGAATGAAATGCCCGGTTAAGTCTCTTATGAAAGCACCCGTCATCGGTCATAAGAGACTTAAAGATTAATCGGTCTGCTTAACCGGGCATAGAGTCGGGAAGTAATTAATAACGATTTAGTAATTAATCACTCTTGGTAATTTTTTAGCCTGACTTACCCATCTGGTAACCATGCTTTTGGCGGGAACCAGCCGTACCAGTTTTTTGGCGGCATTGGTTTCGACCATGGTTTGATGCAGATTCTGGGCGTTTCTTTGGGCGAGTTCTTTAACGGTATCTACCCCGGCTGCTTTTAACAGTTCGGAATACTGGGTGCTAACCCCCTTAATTCTGAAAAGATCAGCCATGTTGACATAGTCCAGTACTTTTTCTTCCGAGATACCGGAAGCCTGTGCGATTTCCTTGCGACCCTGAGGAGTTGCTCCCTTTTTTAAAATAGCGTTTACGGTTTTAACGCCTGCCTTGGCCAGCTTTTTCGCGTTAGCCGGGCCGATTCCTTCGATCTGTTCGATATTCATCTTTCTCTCCTTAAATGTGTTAGATGATTTATTTAGTGTTATTGAATTCGTGGCAGTATATACAAGCCATGTGCCAAAATCCGTGACATTCTAATTAAGTTCTGAATAAACAGGCAATTAAACAGATATTTCTATTGAGTGAGATTCCCGAAGTGAAGTAAAGCTGTTTTGGAGTGGGGCATTTAACAAAATGGGGAGTGCTATTTAACCCGAAGGGATACTCTTATTTTAAACCCGCTGTTGTTTAATGGGGGCCGTATCAGCGTAACAAACGGGGGAAAAGAATACGGGGGAAACTATACTTGGGAATGGTTCCTATGGTATAGGCCTGATTCTGAATAATGGCTTTGGCGGCCAGGATGCCGCTTTCCACTGCCGGACCGATACCTTCACCCATATCGATAGTGGCCAAACCGAGAGCGTCCCCCACTATATATGCACGACCATTCTGGACAACAGGCTGCTTGCGGCGCAGATAATAATTATATCCCTTATGATGAAAGGGATGATCGTTCACCAGATTCAACTTTCTTAATTTCTCAACGAAAGGTTGCCAGTAGGAGCGAATGGTCTTTTGTTGAGCGCGTAACTTTATATATTGTCCGCCGATTCCCACATTCAGATAGCCGTTTGCTTTAGGTACATACCAGGCATACCCGGGCAGACCGTCTTCAAAAAACCAGAGCAGGCATCGTTTGTCACGGTAATCATAGGGAAATTCCTCTTCGATCGTGGAAATGCGCAACTCTTCCTCGCGAGGTTGGCTGTTCCTGAAGAAGGTGCGGTAAACGGGGCAGTTGGTTCCCCCGGCGCCCACGAGGTATCGGCTCCGATAGCGATCGTCAATAACGTAAAAACCGTCTTCAAAGCGGATGTGTTGCACGCGATGCCGGTGTACTTCCACCGCACTGCGTTCCAACAGCCACCGGTCGAATTCCGTACGCCGGATCGAATATTGGCGGGTTGGTACGGGCAGATGATGTCCATAAAAATGAAAATGTAATTTCTTGAATAAAAGTAACCCATGCGGATAATCTTCAGGGCCTAGCTGTAACTGACGCCAGATGCGCGGCTGGACCCAACCGGCACAAAGCTTAAGGCGGGGAAAGGTACTTTTATCGATGATGAGGGCCGGAATTTGGTGCCGATGCAACTGCCAGGCGCAGGCCGAACCGGCCGGGCCGCCACCGATAATGATAACTTCGCTTTCGATCATAAGTAGGTACTGATTTTTACCTTAAGGTTCTTCTCAAATTTTTCGGCAATCCGGTTGCGGTTGCCCCATTTTAGTGAAAACGATTTGCCAGAGCTGGGTTTGCCGCGAACGAAAACCGCCGGCCGAACTAAGCAGATAGTAGCGCCACATGCGGTAAAAGCGCTGGCCGTATTTGTCTTTCAGCTCCGGCCAGGCCGCCTCAAAATTGGCGTACCAGGCCATTAAAGTCTTATCGTAGTCGGGGCCAAAATTGTGTAAATCTTCGACCACAAACAATCCCTCCATGGCCTTGCTCAATTGGGCAATAGAAGGCAGCATGCCGTTGGGGAATATATATTTTGTGGTCCATTGATTGGCTGTAGTCACGCTTTGATTGCTGCCGATGGTGTGGATGAATCCGATTCCGTCTTCCTTAAGCGTACGGTTAACTACATCCATATAGGTACGGTAATTTTTATAACCGACATGTTCCATTAAACCGATGGAAATCACCCGGTCATATTGTCCGTTGGCGGTACGGTAATCGGCCAGTTCCAGTTGTACCGGCAGACCTTTGCAAAGTTTACGTCCTAATTCAACCTGTTCTTTGGATACGGTCAGACCGGTCACTTCCACTCCGTATTTTTCGGCGGCGAATTTGGCGAAGGAACCCCAGCCGCAGCCCAGCTCCAGCACCTTCATCCCGGCCTGCAAGTTCAATTTACGGCAAACCAGCTCCAGCTTGGCCTCCTGGGCCTCATCCAGAGTCTTAGCCGTCCGCCAATAAGCGCTGGTGTAATTTAACCGTTTATCGAGCATGCGCTGATACAGATCATTGCCGACGTCATAATGTTTTTTGCCCACTTCAAAGGCGCGTTTTCGATTTTGCAAATTAAAAAGACGGGTTTTCAGGATTTTAAGTTGAATGCTTAAATCGCCTTGCACCTGTTCATCTAAGCGTGCTTTCAGAATACGGTCGAATAACTGGTCTAAGGCCTCACAATCCCACCAGCCTTCCATGTAAGATTCGCCCAGACCGAGTGAGGTTTGTTTCAGCACCCGATCGTAAAGGTCTTCGTTATGAACCTGAATATCGAAGGGGCGATCCCCGTTGATTTTTATATCGGCTTTGGATAGCAATTCCGTCACAATTTGTTTTGCTCTGGACATAAGGACCTCCTTTGCAAAAATTTTCATTCCCGGATTAAATCAGATGTACTTTGCCATAACCCTCACGAAGCAGTGTCGTGTATTGGCTTCTGTAACTGACTACTGCTTGCGGCAAATGGGAAAGCAGGTCTCCGGCAGTAATCCCGTCTTCACCGATCTTTTCCGCGGCCAGATCACCGGCCAGGCCATGCATAAATACTCCGGCTTTTACGGCCTCTTCCACATTCAGGCCCAATCCGTACATGGCGGCAATGGTTCCGGTTAACACGTCTCCGCTACCTGCGGTGGCCATGCCGGCGTTGCCGCTTAGATTAATAAAGACCCGGCCGTCCGGTAAACCGATCAGGGAATGAGCACCTTTAAGAACAATGATAGCCCTCAGATCCTGACAGGTTTCCTGTAAAATACCGATCGGATCACGGCTGATTTCCTCGATGGGCTTATTGATTAAGCGACTCATTTCTCCGAGATGGGGAGTAAGAATGGTAACAGCCTGACGTTGCCGCAAGCAATCCGCGTCCGTTGCCATAGCCGTTAATCCGTCTCCATCGATAAGCAACGGTTGCTGGATTTTTCTACACAGATTGCGGACCAGAGTTTGTGTCTCCTGAGCCAGGGACAGGCCGGGCCCCAGTACAACAAAATCGGTTGTAGCGGCAAATTCGGCTAAATCGTCCTCACACTTCAGAGACAGGCTATCTTGCTCGGTAGCTTGTTGGGGACGAATGATAATTTCCGGTCCGTTGCTAACGATCTGGGATGAAACGGTTTGTGGAGTGGCCAGAAAAGACAGACCGCCTCCGCTTTTTAAAAAGCTCATTGCCGAAAAATAGGGAGCGCCCAAATAGCGGCCGGAACCGGCAATAAACAGGGCCTTGCCTACACTCCCTTTATGCGCATCTGCCCGGCGGATCGGTAAAGGAAGAGGTATGTTTAAAGATACCTTTATAGATTCCTCGTTGTACAGTTCGGGTGGGAAGGATATATGAGTAACCGACAGATTCCCGTTATATTTGAAACCCGGATAGAGCAGATTACCATATTTGGCCAGACCGAAAGTAATGGTATAATCCGCTTTGACTGCCACGCTTAGTATTTGGCCGTTATTACCGTTCACTCCGGAAGGAATATCCACACTGACGATGGTTTTTCCTGACTGATTTATTTGCTCTATGAGTGTCTTGTAAATACCTTCCACAGGACGGTCCAGTCCGGTGCCGAAAATCGCATCCACAATAACATCGGCTGCACGCAGGGCCTGTACGGCCTCTTCTATGGATTGCAGGCGGTATAGAGGAAACCCCAATTTCTGAGCGATCTGATAATTGAGCAGGGCCGATCCCTTGTATTTGGCCGGATCACTTAGCAGAAATACCGTAACCCGGCCGCCATTGGAGTGTACTTTGCGGGCTACAACCAGCCCATCGCCGCCGTTGTTGCCCCCACCGCAAAAAAAGACAAATTTTTTATGCTCCATACCCATTTGGCGAAGGATGGTGAAGTAAACCGCCTGGCCGGCATTTTCCATTAACATTTCCTGGGTAATTCCGTAGCGAGCAATCGCATTTTTATCCAGATCACGCATTTGCTGAACCGAACTGACTCGCATTATATCCCCTTTCCGAAACTGTTTTTCTTTTCTGTAAATTTAACCTAATAAATAATCTTAAGCAATCGGGGCGGGGACAATTTTCCCGGAAGAAAGGAAAGATCAGCCTTGCCAATCGGGAAGAGCGATTTACAAGGCTGAAAGTTGAAGAAGGTGCGATTATCTGATCAGTATCATTTTCTTGGTCAAAACACGGGATGGGGAAGATAGGCGTAACAGATATATTCCCGAAGCTACAGGGCTCTCGACCAACCTCCTAATCTTTTGCACAACCCTCCTGTTTTTATCTTCATCATCGGGTCGATATAGTCTTTGTTGCATTATATACTCTTTCTTTTATAACTTGGGTGCGAACAAGGGTCCAACTGACGATCGGATCCTATCCATCTTCGGATCTGTTTACCGGTTTTTGTGAGACAGAATAAGCAGAAACACCGAAAATCATATTCGGGAATGAAATCTTTTTCAAATTCAATATTACAATATAATCGAGGATAAACCATGAAAGTATCGAAGATTTTTTGGACCAAGACCGATGAAGCGCCCCTGTTGGCCAGCTATTCCCTGCTGCCGGTTATAAAAGCCTTCATCAAAGGTACGGACATTGAAGTGGATACCAAGGATATCTCCCTTCCTGGTAGAATTATTGCCAATTTTCCTGATAATCTGACTGAAGAGCAAAAAATGCCGGATTACCTGCAGGAACTGGGTGAACTTACCCAATTGCCCGATACCAATATCATTAAATTGCCCAATATCAGTGCCTCCATTCCACAACTGCAAAGGGCGATTAAAGAGTTACAGGACAAGGAATATGATATTCCCGATTATCCCGAAGAGCCGCAGGATGAGGCCGAAAAAGCGTTGCAAAACCGCTTTGCAAAAGTTCTCGGTTCGGCTGTGAATCCGGTACTTCGCGAAGGCAACTCGGATCGTCGGCCGGCTCCTGCCGTAAAGAAATTTGCCAAAAAGAATCCTCACAAAATGATGAAGCCCTGGCCGAAAACCGGTTCCAAAACACGGGTAGCACATATGCAACACGGGGATTACTACGGCAATGAAGAATCAAAAACCATGGATCGGGCGGCCGTGCTCAAAATCGAATTTGTCGGAAACGACGGAAGCGTAAGCACCTTAAAAGAAACCCTTCCTCTCTTACCGGGAGAAATCATTGATGCCACGGTAATGAAGGTGAAAGACCTGCGGGAGTTCTATGCCGAGCAGATGGATATCGCCAAAAAGGAAGACCTGTTGTTGTCCCTGCATCTCAAAGCGACTATGATGAAGGTCTCCGATCCTATTATGTTCGGACATGCGGTTTCGGTCTATTACAAAGAAGCTCTTGAGAAACACTCCGAAACGCTAAAGGATATCGGTGCCAATGTCAATAACGGTCTGGCCGATATACTGGAAAAAATTAATAAACTTCCGGCGGATAAAAAAGCGGAAATCGAAGCGGATATCAATGCTGTTTATGAGAAGCGACCGGACCTGGCCATGGTCGATAGCAGCAAGGGTATCACCAACCTTCATGTACCCAATAATATTATCATCGATGCCTCCATGCCCGTTGTGATCCGGGATGGGGGTAAGATGTGGAACAAAGAAAATCAGCTTCAGGATACGCTGGCCATGATTCCGGATCGCAGTTATGCCACCATCTATCAGGAAGTGATCGAAGACTGTCAACGGAACGGTCAATTCGACCCGGCCACCATGGGTACGGTATCCAACGTGGGACTGATGGCTCAGAAAGCGGAGGAATACGGTTCCCATGACAAAACTTTTGAATCACCGGGCAGAGGCAAAATTCGGGCGGTAGATGAATCGGGTAAAGTGATTCTGGAAAAATCCGTTGAAAAGGGCGATATCTTCCGCATGTGTCAGGCTAAAGACGATCCCATCAGGGACTGGGTAAAATTGGCGGTAAAACGGGCCAGAGTCAGCGCAACCCCGGCTGTTTTCTGGCTGGACGATAATCGGGCCCATGACCGGGAAATCATTAAAAAAGTAAAGAAATATCTGCCTGAACATGATACGAGCGGTCTTGATATTCGAATCATGAAACCGGAAGACGCCATGCGTTTTTCTTTGGAAAGGATTCGCCGCGGAGAAGATACCATTTCCGTTACCGGTAATGTCTTGCGTGATTTTCTGACTGACCTCTTTCCTATCCTGGAATTGGGTACCAGCGCCCGTATGCTTTCCATCGTTCCCCTGATGAAGGGCGGCGGACTGTTCGAGACCGGCGCCGGCGGCTCGGCACCCAAGCATGTCCAACAATTCCTGCAGGAAGGTCATCTCAGATGGGATTCCCTCGGTGAGTACTGTGCTCTGGTTCCTTCTCTGGAGATGATTGCCGAAAAAACCGGCAACAAAAAAGCGGCTGTTCTGGCCGAAACGCTGGATCAGGCTATCAGTAAATATCTTGAAAACGGCAGATCACCATCCCGTAAAGTAAATGAGCAGGATAACCGGGGAGGCACTTTCTATCTGGCCATGTATTGGGCTCAGGAGCTTGCGGCACAGAACAAGGACGAAGCTTTGAAAAGCCGATTCAATAAAGTAGCTCAGGAACTAACCGGGAGTGAAGCTAAGATAAACGAAGAACTTCTGGCTGCCCAGGGAAGTCCGGTGGATATAGGGGGTTATTACTGGCCGGATGAGGATAAGGTCATCAAAGCCATGCGACCCAGTCCTATACTGAATAGTATAATCGACGCCATGTAAACTTGCCTTCTCAGGTATCTTCTTAATTAAGCCGGCAGGGTGCGAAAAATCAGCTTTTGGTTTTTAGCCCTTACCGGCTTATCTATTCTGTATCCCGCTTTTAGAACGAATATTAATTCCGGGCGCGGGTAATCAAAGGTTTCCGCCCTTTTTCCTTGAAACTAGCTATGATTTTTTCCGCTTTGGAGAAGGGCACGGTTATAAATGAAAATTTGTCCAATACCTGGATATCACTGATCTGTTTAGGCTTAATGGCTACTCTGCTCATGATGAGGTCGATCAATTTTCTGGCATTCATTTTATCCTTCTTACCCAGTGCGATGAAAAGCCGGGTTTTACCCTGCTTGTCAAGGGGCAAGCCTTTTGCACCGATCTCTTTTATATCGCCGTACGTATCGGGATTGAGCTCTTCTTCAAAACAATAGTTCAGCATTGCGGCCAGGATTTGAGCGGGATCATTATTTTCGATCAGCTTTTCGGCCCAGTTATAATATTTTTCTTCAATCTCTTCTTCAAGAATTGCATTGAGGTCTTCATAAATTTTTCTTTTTTTGGCCTTGATGATATCTTTTACCCGGGGTACCGTTGATTTTTTAATTTCCGTTTTGGCCATGCGTTGGATAAACATCAAACGTTTGTATTCGCTGGGTGTAATAAAGGTGATGGCCATTCCTTCCTGTCCGGCTCTTCCTGTCCGTCCGATGCGATGCACATACGATTCCGGATCCTGAGGAAGAGAATAATTGATGACGTGGGTAAGATTACTGACATCGATACCGCGTGCGGCCACATCGGTTGCCACCAAAATATGGATTTTCCCCTTTTTAAATTTCTCTAAAGTACGCTCTCTCTGGGCCTGGGTTATATCGCCATGAATTGCTTCCGCGTCGTAGCCTCTGTCAATCAGATGATTGGCCACGGAATCAACATCACTCTTTGTGCGGCAAAAAACCAATCCATAGAAAGCGCTTTCAAGATCGACGATTCTACACAGGGCTTCAAACTTGTCACCGGCCTTGATCTCGAAGTAAATTTGCTCGGTTAAGGTTGTGGTTAAGGGTTCCTTCTTCACGGTCAGCAGTTCATACCCATCCATATACTTTCGGGCCAGATCCCGGATCTTTTTGGGAATAGTAGCCGAAAACAACAAGGTGCGCTTGTTGGGATTGGTATATTTCATTATTTCTTCCATATCATCGATGAATCCCATATTAAGCATTTCGTCGGCTTCATCGAGAATCAGATGCTCAATTTCCCCGATTCTCAGGGTTTTCCGGTTAAGATGATCAATCACCCTGCCCGGTGTACCGACTACGATATGTACGCCTTTTTTCAGGCGGCGTAATTGCTGATCAATCGATTGTCCTCCGTAGATGGGAACGATTTTGATGCTTTTACTTCCCTTGAGTGAATTTATTTCCTCGGATACCTGAATAGCCAGTTCCCTGGTGGGAACAAGAATTAAAGCCTGAACGGTCCTGGAATCGGTGTCGATCATTTCGATTAAAGGCAATCCGAAGGCCGCCGTTTTACCGGTACCCGTTTGGGCCTGGGCGATAATATTGGTATCGTCTCGAAGCATTACCGGGATTGTGATGGCCTGTATAGAGGTTGGCTCTTCAAAGCCCTTTTTATTAACGGCTTCCAACAGGATGGATGAAAGCCCCAATTCATTAAATGTTTTTGTGTTTACCATTAGTTCTCTTTTTCTAATTATGATCTATTTATTCGATTACAGCAAGCTAACATAGTCTATTATCCTGCAATATCCAAAAAAATATGTAAATAAAATGGAAAATTCCGAAATGTGGTTAAGGATTGAAGCATTCTTGGAACTTGCTGCTCTTCAGAAAGCGATCGCTTATTCGATTGTTAATCTATAAACCTGAAATTTTTCATTTTTGGATTACCGTACATTGCAAAAGAAAGCATTGTTTGTTATATTTGGCTAACAAATGTTGTACACTTTTTACGATTTATGCATCTAAAAAGTAGTATGAGTTCTCTATCGAAAGGATTAGGGATGAACCGTTTTCGTATTGAGTACGATTGGCTGAAAAAAATATTACCCGAAGGAATGGCCGTTCCTTCTTCCACTTTAATCAGTGGACCCGGGGGTTCAGGCAAACCTTTAATCGGCGCTATGCTGCTGGCTTCCTGGCTGAAGCAGGAAGGTTCCATCATTCAGCTTCTGATCAACTCCGGTCGGTCATACAATGAAAAGATGCTTGCTCTCTATGGGATTCATGCCGATGATTATAAAGGAAAGATTATTTATGTGGATTTCGATTATTCCCTTGAGGCTATACAAGAAGTCGGAGAAGATGAGTTTAAAGCCAATCTGTTGAAAGCGGATGTCTGGCAAACGGCCATAAAGAAGGCCAGGGGAATGCTGCCCCAATCGGAGCGTCCTGCTCTCGTTTTTGGTTCGGCCCTGAATATCTTGCTTTTTTCGCCGACGTATAGTGCAGCACTGTTTCAGGTAGTACTGAAGATGGTCAGGGATCATGAGCATTGTCTGTTTACCGTAAGCAACAATGTCTTTGAGGATAAGATGGGACAATTGGAAGCAGCAGCTGATAATCTGATGTTCACCCATTCAGAGAAAATCATGGAATTGCATCTGAACATTTCCCGCATGAAAGGCGTTCCATTTTCAGAAGAGGATATCCGGGTTCCGCTGACAGAGGATGAGTTAAGAAAAATGCGCTCGGAAGCGGAGCGTATGCGCCAGGACCTGATACCGGCTATCCGGAAGATATAATTAATTAAAGTAAGGGAGGAATTATGCAACAGGTCATGGTCAATTGTAATGAGATGGAATGGCAGCCGGCCAGGAGTTATCCCCAGGGTACGTTCAGTAAAATATTGCGTGATGACCACGGTAAAAAGACAATTTTGCTGAAAATTCCGGCGGGTTTTAAAATGGAAGCGCATACCCATACCTCAACGGAACAACACTATATCCTGGAAGGAAAATACGAAATTGAGGGCATTGAATATGGGCCGGGTACCTACCAGCTCATCCCTCCGGGATTCACACACGGCCCTTTTACATCAGAAAAGGGAGCCGTCTTATTTGTGGTTTGGGATGCCCAATAATAATTCGGCCAAATTTTCTAAGATTTTCGCAGAAAGACTCGACTTAAAATAAAATTTCAAAAGGAAGGGAACAGCTTATGTTTGCACGTGGCAGAGGACAGGGAGGCGGTCGCGGCCAGGGGATGGGACAAGGGGGCGGAAGAGGATCAGGTCCCCAGGGTTATTGCCAATGCCCCTCTTGCGGAGAACGGGTGGCGCATCAGGCAGGCACACCCTGTAATGCCATGAAGTGTCCCAAATGTGGTACACCCATGGTTCGCGCCTAAATAAAATGAGGATGGAGAATATCATGAAACAAACGGAATATGCTGTGTATTGCCGTTTTGAAGCCATCGGCTTGAAAAAGGTAAAAGCATCGTCCTTTGATGAAGCTCTCGGCTTGGCTGAAAAAGAGGAATGGCCTTTTATCCCGACCAGTATCAAAACGGTCGGCAATTGTCGGGCGGATACAGAAATGTCCCTCAGGGCGAATTACGATTCCTCGGTTCGCTATGATAAGGATGAAGGGCGAAAAGAATATTTTTATTGGGGTAGTGAGTAAGAACAGCATGTATACGCGATTTTCCCAATGAGGGGTCCCAGAATCTAAATCAAGAGCACAGATTAAATGTAAAACGAAATAGGATAAAAAAGTGGGCAAAGAAATTACACGTGAAGATGTATTGAAAGCGATTGAAAAAGTGGAACATCCGGAAATAGCCGTTACTTTAATGGATCTAGGGATGATTATCGATGCTGCCGTTGAAGGGGATACAGCCAAAGTGGCCATGGCTCTACCTATGTTCGGCATCCCCGCTGCCGTTCAAAATGCTCTGGTGGAAAGCATCCGCGGCCCCATCGAGGCTCTGGGTTTGCAACTGAATGTTCAGTTTTTTGAAATGACACCGGAAGCGAGGGATAATTTTTTTGCTTTATCGCAGGCCAACTGGAAAGGTTCGATTTAGAAGGCATTTTCATCGCTTAAAGCTTATGCGAATACCTGTTCAAGCGATTCCGAAAAGGGGATTGAAGTGAAATCGGTTGAGGTACGTTTTAATCATGTAGCGGTTCATAATCGATCAAGGAAAGAGGCGGAGCTGTTTTATGGCCGTATTCTCGGCCTGGACCTTGTATATACTTTTACCGTGCCGGCCGATTTGGCGCAAGGAATTTTTGGTATCCCCCAGGATTTGGATGTGTTTGTTTTCGGAAAGGGTGATTTCCGGATCGAAGTATTTACAGCAGATGCGGAAATTCCGGTAGCTACCGCCATTAACCATATTTGTTTTGAAATCCGTGACCGGGATAGCTTTTTAGAGCGCTGCCAAAAGGAAGGGCTGGATATAAACCGGATTCAACGCGAGCAGGGCATAACGGTATTTATTAAAGATTTTAACGGAAACCTGTTTGAAATAAAGGAGAGACAATAAATGGCAGTAAACCGAACTCATACCATGGGCCGGGGAGGTACTTGTATCTGCCCAAAATGCGGTTATGAAGCACCGCATCATCGCGGAGTACCCTGTCAGGAAGAACGGTGTCCCGAATGCGGAGCCAAACTATTGAGGAAGGGCTCTTATCATCATGATCTGCTGGATAAGAAACGGCAAAAGCAGCAAAAGGGAGTATAGATTTCAATGATCAACGGGTATCAGTTAAAGGTCTATCCCGACGCCGTACTGCGGGGTCAGGCCGCAGCCGTGAATACTGTGGACGGATCGGTCAATGAATTGATCCAAGCCATGACCAACATCATGTATCGTTATAACGGAATCGGTTTGGCCGCTCCCCAGGTGGGATATTTACAGCGTATCATCATGGCCGATATCGGAGAAGGGTTGATCACTTTGATCAATCCTCAAATAAGGGAGGCGGAAGGCCAGGCTTATGCCGCTGAAGGTTGTCTCAGCTTGCCGGATATCCGGGTCACGGTGGATCGCCATGATTCTATTCTGGTGCAAGGGATCGATGTTCAGGGCCGGGAAGTACAGTATGAACTCAATGGTCTATCAGCGCGTGTTATTCAGCATGAAATCGATCACCTGAATGGGGTTTTAATTATCGATTATGCTTCTACGGTTGAAAAATATCGGATAAGGGATACATTGCAAGCACTGAAGCTAAAACAAAAAACGGTTTGACTTAAAAAGGGTGGCAGTTATGAAGCAGATTACGATAGATACTAATAAATTGGAATGGCAGGAGGCCGAAGGCTATCCTCAGGGAACCGAGATAAAAATATTGCGCAGGGATGAAGCGGGTCAAACGGTCATATTACGCTTACCAGCCGGTTTCGAAATAAGCGGTCATACCCATACCCGTAATGAAGAACACTACGTCCTCGAAGGACAATATGAAATCGGGGATAAAATATATTCTCAAGGGACTTATCAATTTTTTCCGGCCAATACCAGTCATGGTCCGTTTACTTCGAAAGGCGGAGCCATTCTTCTGATTTCCTGGAATGAGGTATAGGATGGCCAGAACAAGCAGTTTTGACCTTCACACGGAGCAGTATGAGGAATGGTTTGTTATAAACCGTTTTGTGTACGAAGCGGAGCTCGAAGCGGTGAGACAGCTACTTCCGGAAGGTCGTGGAGTCGAGATCGGTGTGGGTAGCGGTCTGTTTGCGGCTCCTCTGCATATTCGTGAAGGGGTGGAACCTTCGGCTGCCATGCGCAGGATTGCCGAAAAACGGGGAATAAAGGTTGAAAATGGGGTTGCCGAGCACCTGCCCTACGAAAACAACAGTTTTGATTTCGCCTTAATGGTCACTACGGTCTGTTTTGTCGATGATGTGCAACAATCTTTTGAAGAAGCGGCCAGGATTATAAAACCCGGCGGTTATTTTCTGGTTGGTTTTGTGGATCTGTCCAGCCCGTTGGGTCGTTTCTATGAACAAAATAAAGCAAAGAGTGATTTTTACGGAGAGGCCACTTTTTTCTCGGTAGATGAGATTAATCGATTTTTACGGCAAAGCGGATTTAATGATTTCGAATATCGGCAAACGGTTTTTCATCCCTTAAATGAAATCGAGAAGCAGGAGGAAGTTAACACGGGATACGGACAAGGGGCATTTGTGGTGATTCGGGTCCGAAAGTCAAAAGGAGAAGAATAAATAAGTATGAGCAAATTTTATCCGGAATCGAAAGTAGAAATACAGGGTTTTGAAGCGGAAAAATATGATACATTGCTGGATGTGCTGAGCCTGGGTTGGTATAAACGCTTCATCCGTTCGGCAATAGACCGTTTACGGATCAGGGAGGGAGAACGTATTCTTGATTTCGGCTGCGGAACAGGGCGCAATGCCTGTTTAATGCGTCCCCACCTGGGTGATAACGGCTATTATCTGGGTGTGGATATTTCACCGATTATGCAAGGCCAGTTCGAAAAGAATTGTGCCTTTTTTAATAATGTATATTTTCAAATTCAGCGTATCGATCAGTCCTTTCAGTTAGATGAACCGTTCGACCGGGTGTTTATTAGTTTTGTGTTGCATGGTTTTCCTCAGGAAGTACGACAAACCATTATTCGGAATGCCTATGATAATTTAAAGCCGGGAGGCTTGTTTTCCATTCTGGATTTTGCCGAATTCTCTTTACAGGATATGCCCTTTTATTACCGCATACCTTTCAAGACCGTGGAATGTCCCTATGCTTTTGATTTTATCGAAAAAGATTGGACATCTATTTTAGCTCAGGCTGGTTTTAAGAAAAAAGAAGAGCATTTTTGGTTCAAAAACTATATTCGTTTACTCATTGTCGAAAAGGTTTGATATGTACGAGAAGGCAGCAGAAATACTGAAAGAAGCGCGTTATGTGGTGGCCTTTAGCGGAGCCGGTATATCGGTGGAGAGTGGAATTCCTCTTTTTTCGGGTTGGGATAAATTTGATCCCTATTTTTTAGATATCGGCTATTTTCAGGCCAATGCCCGCCCGGTCTGGGTCTGGCTTAAGAAATGGATATATGATTATTATGGTCGTGCAAAACCGAACTGTGCCCATTTGGCCATCGCACGTTTGCTGGAGAAGCGTATTATCCGAACGGTTATTACCATGAATTTTGACGGCCTGCATCAAAAAGCCGGGGCCGGTAAAGTGATTGAATTATGCGGTTCGACCAAAAAACTGGTTTGTCTGCAGTGCCATCAGAAATTTGAGATCAATGAAATCGGCCTGGAAAAGTTGCCTCCCCGTTGCCCGCAGTGCGGGGGACTGTTGAAACCGGATATCTTATTTTACGGTGAACCCATGCCGGAGCCGGCCAATACCGATGCATTAAAAGAAGCGAATCGGGCTAAAGTGGTTTTAGTGGTGGGTGCGGCCGGGGTGTGGATGCCGGCCGGATTGGTGCCTATGCTGGCCAAACGGCGCAGACGGGCAACTATTATTGAAATTAATCCCAATAAAACCCGCTATACGGATGATATTACCGATGTATTCATCCGGGAGCGGGCTGTGGCCGGTTTACAGAACCTGGTCAAGGCTTTACAAATATAGAATTTGCTTTTAGGATCGGGTATTGATCTGGATTATATTCTTAATGGGCGGGACGATACTGGGCATAAATATGGATCTGGCCCGATTCCGTTCTATCTTTATGAATCTTCATTTTCATTTAGTGAGTTTTTCGGTCGGATTATTGATTTTACGCCTGGTGCTGAGAGCCAGTAAAAATACGGGCCGTTATCTGGCCCGGCACGGCCGGAAAGGAGAGGCTCCGCGCATGGAGACCAACCTGTTGGTTACGGATGGATATTATGCTTGTATGCGCCATCCCATGCATTCAGGCTTGCTCCTTTTACCCTGGGCGATGGCTTTTTTAGTGGGTTCGATCAGCTTTATAATAGTTTTGGCGCCGCTGGAAATGTTCTTTCTTGTCTTGTTAGTCAAGACAGTCGAGGAATCTCAGGCCCAAAAGAAATTCGGAGAGGCCTATCTGGAATACAAGAAGCAGGTTCCCATGTTCTCATTTGAATGGGTCTGTCTAAAAGAATTGTTTGCCAAAGCAGACGATTCATAATAAAAAGGGGTGCAAACCTTTTTAAATAGATTTTTCATGAAAATTATACAGATAACATCAAACGGATAATTATAGTCGGTTTAAATGCGGATCCGAGGAAAACAAGATGATGAACATCAAACGTTGGGCACGCAGCCTTGAGCAGGATCGTAAAAATAAAGATCGTTTCTTTAAAGAACACGGACAATCTCCTATTCCGCAAAGGGATCGCAAGCGTTTTCGAAATCTGGATTATTATCCACCGGATATCAACCTGCGTTTCATTCTTCCTCTTTATGAACATGAAAAGAAAAAACGGATTCAGATCGAAGATACCGGCGGTAATTTACGAGATATGCTGCGCTGGGGTGAATTCCGTTTTACGGTAAACGGGGTCGATTGTATCTTGCAGGCCTATAAAAGTGATCCCTATGAGGAACGTCTGTTTGTCCCCTTTAAAGATGCGACCTGTGGTAAAGAAACTTATGGCGCCGGTCGCTATATTGATCTGGATGAAGGACATCTAACCAGGGACGGTAAATGGATGCTGGATTTCAATCTGGCTTACAATCCCTGGTGTGCTTACAGCATGGATTATGTCTGTCCTTATGTACCGCCGGAAAATTGGCTGAAAGTGCCGATACGCGCCGGGGAGAAGAATTATCACTTAGAGTAATATGAAAAAAATTAAAATAGCCGTTCCGAGTAATGACGGACAAACCATTTTCCACGGTATGCTGGGCCGGGCCGCGCGTTTTTCTATTTATGAACTGGATCGGGAAAAAAGAAAAATTACGTTTCTCGAAGTCCGTCCGAATCCTTATGAAAAAACATTGCAGCATGAAAAAACACGGGATGTCTATACATTAATGGACGACTGTTCGATGATTCTTTCCGAAAAGATCGGTCGTCAGGGGCGGCAATGGCTGAGAAAGCGTAATGTCCATCTCATCTTTGCCAATGGAGATATACTTACGGCGCTGCAAAAAGCAATTAAGGATGTGTGATATGAATAAAATTGTATTTGGACCCGTTCCTTCCCGACGCCTGGGACAAAGTCTGGGCGTCAACAATATTCCTCCCAAGATCTGCACACTAACTTGTGTATACTGCCAATTGGGTAACACCATTAAACTGCAAATCGAGCGCAACTCTTTTTATCAACCACAAGAAATTGTGGAAGCTGTAAGGGAAAAAGTTCAGCAGGTGAGAACATCAGGAAGTACGATTGATTATGTAACCTTTGTACCGGACGGGGAGCCGACTCTGGATATAAATCTCGGTCAAACGATTCGCTTACTAAAACCACTTGGTATCCCTATTGCTGTTATCAGCAACAGTACCCTTGTAGATGTGCCGGAAGTGCGGAATACTTTACAGCAAGCCGATTGGTTATCCTTAAAGATGGATACGGTTGATCCCCGGGTTTGGCAGAAAATCGATCGGCCCCACGGCCGTTTAAAATTTGATAAAATACTCAACGGTGCCCGGGAATTGAGCCAGAATTTTGAAGGGACCCTTGTAACAGAGACAATGTTGGTAAAAGGGCTAAACGATGGCAAGGACATACTAACACAAACAGCCCGTTTTGTTAAGAGTCTCGATCCTAAGGTGGCCTATATTTCCATCCCGACCCGTCCGCCGGCCGAAGAATGGGTTGAACCGCCTTCAGTCCGGGACATCAATCGGGCTTACCAGATTTTTAAAGCGTATTTGCCAAAGGTGGAATTGCTTACCGGCTATGAGGGCAATGCCTTTACCTTCACCGGAGAAGTGGAAAAGGCGTTACTGAGCATTGTAGCCGTACATCCCATGCGTGAAGATGCCGTGCGGGAATTTCTTAAAAAAGCGCAAGCCGATTGGTCTCTTGTGGATACACTACTCGAAACGAAGAGGCTTTTAAAAACGGAATTTGAGGGTCGTTATTTTTATATGCTCAACTTTCGTCCAAAAGAGGATTAATCCCCGTGTCGGTGCAACAAGCCTATGATACGGAATGAATTGGAATTATTTAAACGAATCATAAGATGCTTTCTTAATTTTTCGTGAATGGAGACTAGATGCAGCTTAGTTTGGATTGTATTCCCTGTAGCGTTAACAGCATCCGGCGTCTGTTAAATACGGCTATGATACCGGAAAAAGACAAGGAACCGTTGATGCGAAAACTACTCGCTTTTTTGGCGGAAGCGGACTACACGCTTTCTCCTCCGGTGCTGGGCCGTGAAATGCATCGTATGATCCGGCAGCAACTGAATATCCCGGATCCCTATCGTGATATCAAAGAGAAATATAACCGCATGATGCTTGATCGTTTTCCGGAATTCGAGAAAAAGGTTGAGCAGGCGAAAGACCCATTTGATTCGGCTATGCGCCTGGCCATTGCCGGTAATGTCATCGATTTCGGAGCACGACGACAATTGGACATTATGGAAACGATTAATCGTGTAATGTATGCGCAGTTTGCCATAGATGATTCACGCCAACTTCGGCGGGATTTACGGGATGCGCATACCCTTCTCTACATCGGCGATAACTGCGGTGAAATCGTGCTTGATAAATTATTTCTTCAATATCTGCATGTTCCCGAACTTTATTTCGCAGTGCGCGGCGGACCCATTATAAATGATATTACCTTTGAAGATGCACGTATGGTGGGAATCGATCGGGTGGCTAAGGTCATTTCAACGGGAGATGATTCACCCGGAGTGGTTTGGGAAACGTCCTCCGAAGAGTTTAAGCAGGTATTTAATAAAGCCGACGTGATTATCTCCAAGGGTCAGGGTAACCTGGAAGGATTGATCGATATCCCTCAGAATATCTATTTTCTTTTGGTTGTAAAGTGTGCTTTGATCGGTAGCCGTTTCGGCGTTAAGGAAGGGCAGTTCGTTGTCAAGAGGTCCTCTCTTCATCAGAGCAAGAATTAGCCTTCTTCCGCGAACCGGCTTTATTTGAGCCGGTTAACCAATATAAAAGGATCAACAGGAAACAAGCCATCCCAACAGTCCGGGAGGTTCATATCATGGCTGCCCGGGCATGGGCGGGAACGACTCGATTGGGAATCCGAACCAACGGGCGGTAATGACCCTCGTAAGAGTCACACTTCTTCCTTACCCTTCTACCTACTCCCACTAAATAAATTTGAAATCAATTAAAATTATTCTGTTTCCCGGTGTTTAACCACTTACCCTCAACGAAGATACACATCTTAGCGTTTCTCGCATATAACTCGCATTAATCGCAAAATTTTATTAATTTCCGACACGTATCATATTAAATGACAGGATAGAAACATGCCCCATGAATCCATTAAAAATGTCGGTTTTGTTTCAACCCGCTTTGCCGGTACGGACGGTGTCTCATTGGAAACGGCCAAATGGGCCGAGGTTCTGGATCGCAATCGTTTCGATTGTTTCTACTTTGCCGGAGAGCTGGATCGGAAGAAAAGTTATAGTTTACTTAGCGAATTGGCCCATTTTGAACATCCGGAAATTGTGGCCGTACAGCAACAGTTGTTTGGTGTTACCCGCAGGAATCCCGATTTATCGGCCACGATCCAGAAGCTCAAGGACAAATTAAAGGAAGACCTCTATAAATTTAAACGTAAATTTCATCTGGACCTGATTATTCCCGAAAATGCTTTGACCATTCCCATGAACATACCGCTGGGACTGGCGATCACTGAATTCATTGCCGAGACGGGTATGCCAACCATTGCCCATCATCATGATTTTTACTGGGAACGGGATCGCTTTCTGATCAATGCCGCTCAGGATTATCTCGATAAGTCTTTCCCCTGTGACCTGCCTTCCATGCGCCATGTGGTCATCAATTCTCTGGCTTCCAAACAACTGAGCCGCAGAATCGGTATTTCCAATACGATTATACCCAATGTGTATGACTTTGCCAATGGCCCCTTGCCGGAAGATGAACAGCCCTGTAAATTAAGAGCCATAGTCGGTTTACAGCCTAAGGATGTGTTTATTCTGCAACCGACACGGGTTGTACCCCGCAAATGGATCGAACGCTCCATCGAAATCGTGCGTAACCTGCAGCTGGATAACCCGGCGCTGATTATTTCGCATTCCTCCGGAGATGAAGGAAACGACTACTTCGAACGAATTACCGAATATGCCCAAAATATGGGGGTTAATCTGGTCCTGATCGATCACATGATCGGTGCGGATAACACCGTAAATCATAAATCGTATTCCATTGCCGATGTCTATCGTTGTGCCGATCTGGTTACCTATCCCAGCGGCTACGAAGGGTTCGGTAACGCCTTTTTGGAAACGATCTATTATCGTCGGCCCATCGTGGTGAACCGTTATTCCATCTTTATTGCCGATATCGAACCCAGGGGATTCGATGTGATTTCCATCGAGGGCTTTGCAACCAGGAAAGCAATTCAAAAAATACAGCGTGTTCTCAGTGATACGGAATACCGGCTGAAGATGGTCAATCAAAACTATGAATTGGCCGAGAAATATTTTTCCTTTGAAGTCCTGGAACAGAAACTAACCCATTTAATCGATACGTTTGAGCATTAACGATCTAACGAAAAAACACGTATGAAGAATATCGCCATCTTACATTATTCATGTCCGCCGATTGTGGGAGGAGTGGAGGAAATTGTCCGTCAGCAGGCTTCGCTATTTCTGCGCCATTTCCATCCGGTAAAAGTTCTGGCCGGGCGGGGAGGAAATTTTCTGAAAGGAGCGGATATTACTTTAAATCCGCTATTGGATTCCAATAATTCCCGAATTATGACGTTGCAAAAGAATCCCGCAAAGAACAGGCAGGCTTTGCAAAAGATAAGTCGCGAAATCGAACATTTCCTGCGCGGACAATTGGGTGATTTCCATGTTTTAATCGCTCACAACGTTCTGACCATGCCTTACAATCTGCCCTTAACCCGGGCCTTGCATCGTCTGGCTGATAAAGGGATTATCCGGGTTATTAGCTGGAATCACGATTCGCCCTTTTTCTATGAAAACCATCGTGCCGATTTTGACGAAAAACAGTGGGATATATTACGCACCTATAATCCGAATATCGATTATATTGCCATTTCCGAAAGCCGGGCCCTGGAATTTAAAAAATTATATGCTCTGGATGCCCCGTTGAAAGTCATTCCCAACGGTATCGATCCCTACCGTTTTTTCAGACTGGATGATCATACGACCCGCCTTATCCGCGAAGAAAAAATTTTTAATGCCGATTTAATTATGGTGCATCCGTCGCGTTTGCATCCCAGAAAAAATATCGAGAAATCCATCGAAGTAGTCCATGCCTTTCATGAGATGGGTATGAACGCCTTCTTACTGCTTACCGGTGCCTACGATCCTCACGAAAAATCGACTGTTCATTATTATAAGAAACTGAATCGTCTGGCTGAAAAGTTGGACATACGCCATAAGGTGATTATTGTTGCGGAACATGTCTTTAAAAGCGGCCAGCACCTCTCGGCAGATCGGGTTATTATGCGTGATTTGTATTTGATTGCCGATATTTTGTTTCTACCGAGTAAACAGGAAGGGTTCGGCATCCCTCTATTGGAAGCGGGGATGATTAAATTACCGATCGCCTGTTCGGATATTCCTCCTTTCCGGTCCATTGCCGAAGGGGATGTACTCTACTTCGATATTGGTGAAGAGGCCACACAGATTGCCAAACGGATCAAGACCTTTTTAGATCAACTGGAACCCCACCGCATGTACCGAAAAGTAATCAACCAATATGTGTGGGATAACCTTTATGAACGTGGCTTAAGACAATTTTTGGAAGGAGAATCCTAAGAATGAAAATAAGCTTATCTGTTTGGAAACACGGTGGCACGAAACGTTTAAAATTACTCTTTTTATTCACAGTCGTTCCTGCTCTGCTTTTAAGCCAGCCGCAGAATCGCTTTCATCGTTTTGCCTGGCTTAGCGATACCCATGTCTCACCAACCACTTCCGGAGCCAAAGATTTAACGGCGGCGGTTCTGGATATTAATGCCCGGGATTCGATCGACTTTGTGCTCGTTTCCGGTGATATTACGGACCTCAATGTGGATAGCAGCCTGGCCCGGGCTAAGCATATTTTGGACCGGCTACAGGCTCCCTACTACATCATTCCGGGTAATCATGATACGAAATGGACCGATTGTGGTAATTACAATTTCAAAAAATTTTGGGGTAATGACAAATTTATATTTAATTGGGCCGGTTTTACCTTTATAGGCATGCATCAGGGACCCGTGTTGCGTATGGCGGACGGGCATTTCGCACCGGAAGATTTGCACTGGCTGGATTCGCTTCTGCAAACTTTGCCGCCGGAAAGACCTTTAATTATGGTCAATCACTATCCGACGGATCAATCGGTCGATAATTTTGAAGCTTACCTGAACATCCTTAAAGGTCATAATGTCAAATTGTTTTTAAACGGACACGGACATCGCAATCGCAAGGATTTTGTACAGGGAGTGCCTCAGATTATGGACCGGTCTTCCTTGCATAAAAGAGATCGAACCGGCGGATACAACCTGGTTCGGTTACGCGGGGATTCTCTTTTTTTTAGCGAACGCCTGAGCGGCCTGAAAACCAAAGCTCCCTGGGCCGTGGTAGCGCTTCATCGTGATTTTCGCCCTTTCCGCTTTCCCGGATTCACCTGGCCGGAAGATTCCGTAAACAGCCAATATCCCGATTGTAAACCGGTCTGGCAGTTTGATACCGGGCATCTTATGCTCAGCGCACCATTGGTTAGAGGCCGGTATGTATTCATCGCCGACGCCGGTGGCATGGTACGTAGCCTCGATTTGAACAACGGAGATGTTCATTGGCAGGTCGCACTCGGCGGAGCGGTTTATGCCACACCGGCCGAAAGTGCGGGACGACTGGTAGTGAGCTCTATGGATAGTTGTCTGTACTGCCTGGATTCGGAAACGGGTAAGCTGATCTGGAAAGTGAAAACAGGTAGGCCTGTGGAAGCCGTGCCGCTGATTTATGATGGGAAAGTATTCGTGGGTGGCAGCGATCATATTTTTCGTTGTATATTGCTAAAAGACGGTTCGGAAATCTGGCGCTATTCGCCTGTAAAAGGTTATGTTGAAGATCGGCCGGTTCTTGCTGAAGGAAAAGTGATTTTTGGTGCCTGGGATAAAACGCTTTATGCTCTGAATGGCGAAAACGGTCAATTGGCCTGGAAATGGCAAGGAGGCAGAAATCATGTCCTTTACTCGCCTGCGGCCTGCTGGCCGGTGGCTTCCGGGAACAAGGTGTTTATTGCAGCACCCGACCGGTTTTTGACGGCTTTGGATATTCAAAAGGGGGATACCCTCTGGCGAAGCGACTCCTTTAAGGTAAGGGAATCACTCGGTATTTCCGAAGATGGGCAACGTATTTATGCCAAATGTATGAATGATACGGTATTCGCCGTCAACGCCCGGGCCGCTTCGTTCCAACCCCTCTGGGTTCGAAATTTCGGTTATGGATATGATTTTGCTCCGGCCATGTTAACGGAGAAGCAGGGAACGGTTTATTTGGGGACAAAAAACGGCATGATCATTAGCTTCGAAGGGAAAAGCGGCCGTTTAAACTGGAAGCATGTAATCGGTCATACTTTAATAAATACACCGGCTGCAGTGGACAGTATGCGGGTGGTAGTCGGTAATATGGATGGGAAAGTGGTTTTGTTAAAAGAAGAATAAAAAGGCTCTAAATCATTTGAGGTGAGCAGGTTTCCGTCAGGTAAAGAAAGTATCCGAAAAGACAACAGGATTATTTTTTCGGCTCTATCGGGTTACTTATGAAACCGTATCTTAACCGAAGACTGATAAAAGGAATGAAACAATTTTTTATTGTTTCGTTTATCTTGTATTTAAAAACAATGGTATCCGAAGGATACGAATATGAGTAGCCACAGGCAAAGCCTGTGGTAAAGCGGAAAAAGAGAGTGTGACGCTGAAAGCGTCGAATGTGGAACACAGAGCGTTCTAGCGAAATAGGAGACCCTATACATTGGAAGGCTTGCTTTATTTTACCGCTTCGCGGTAATAAAAAAGTGTAACGGTTTTTGGACCACAGGCTTTACACCTGTGGTTACTCATCTTATACCACTTCGTGGTAAATCAAAATCTTTATTATTCATGATGATGATT
>JALSTK010000002.1 GCA_026983775.1 Calditrichia bacterium | reverse complement strand
CTCACGCCAATCAGTCTCTTGAGCGGAGCGAAATCCCGGTTTACCGGCACTTTGCGAACTTGTGAGCATTAGAGCCGGTTAGTCGGGAAATCCCCTCTGAATAACGGGGTATTCCTTCTTTATGGATGAAGCAAAACAAATTAAAAAAATGCGGAAGTCTCAATCCCCTCTGAATAACGGGGTATTCCTTCAAGAATATTTAGAGCAATTAAGAGGGATAATGTTAGTTAGTCTCAATCCCCTCTGAATAACGGGGTATTCCTTCATTCAGTTGTTAAGGTTACATATGATCCTCAAGAGCAAGAAAGTCTCAATCCCCTCTGAATAACGGGGTATTCCTTCTACAACGGCCAGCCTACCTATGTGAATAATGATTGGATGTAGTCTCAATCCCCTCTGAATAACGGGGTATTCCTTCTTATTTGTCCGACTCCGAGCAGTCGGGCAACTCCATAGCGTCTCAATCCCCTCTGAATAACGGGGTATTCCTTCAAGAGATCAAAACCGAACTTGAAGCGATGCTTGCAGGACTTGAGGTCTCAATCCCCTCTGAATAACGGGGTATTCCTTCGAAACCCTAAAACAAACCAAAAAGGAGAAGTATCATGGGTAGTCTCAATCCCCTCTGAATAACGGGGTATTCCTTCTACCCATCCCGGAGCAGACTATTGTTATTTGTCCGACTCCGAGTCTCAATCCCCTCTGAATAACGGGGTATTCCTTCTTATTTGTCCGACTCCGAGCAGTCGGGCAACTCCATAGCGTCTCAATCCCCTCTGAATAACGGGGTATTCCTTCTTTGAACCTTCTGGTTTGGTATAAATCATCTACACAGATGTTGGTCTCAATCCCCTCTGAATAACGGGGTATTCCTTCTAATTTATTCATCCGGTTAATAAATTGATTGGCCTTACGTCTCAATCCCCTCTGAATAACGGGGTATTCCTTCCACACCAATTTTGGGGATTAACCAGCGATGGCAAGCTGGTTGGTCTCAATCCCCTCTGAATAACGGGGTATTCCTTCCTTACATTCCATTTGTCATAATGGAAAATAAGTCTTGGGGGTCTCAATCCCCTCTGAATAACGGGGTATTCCTTCTTAATACTACTCTTAAAAAAAACGATAAAAAAGCTATGGAAGTCTCAATCCCCTCTGAATAACGGGGTATTCCTTCAAGCTGGTTGAGTCCGAGTATTACACGCGTTGGGAGTGTCTCAATCCCCTCTGAATAACGGGGTATTCCTTCAAGGAGGAAGAAATGAAAATATCAGAAAAAAAATTCGAAGAGTCTCAATCCCCTCTGAATAACGGGGTATTCCTTCGGGAATCAATGACATTAAGTATGTGATCGAGTACGTCCGAGAGTCTCAATCCCCTCTGAATAACGGGGTATTCCTTCCGACTATCCGACATCGGGCTATGTCACGGAAACCGGTGAAGTAGTCTCAATCCCCTCTGAATAACGGGGTATTCCTTCGAAGGAAAGAATGATACAAATTCTAAGGGGTTTTTATGCCGTCTCAATCCCCTCTGAATAACGGGGTATTCCTTCTCGAAGAACTCACCGGGCACATCCCGGATGAGTTTATC
This sequence comes from Calditrichia bacterium, assembly GCA_026983775.1. Lineage (GTDB taxonomy): Bacteria > Calditrichota > Calditrichia > Calditrichales > Calditrichaceae > JALSTK01. Next base: position 24,679 of record JALSTK010000002.1, on the reverse strand, counting down.
CCTCAGTCTCAATCCCCTCTGAATAACGGGGTATTCCTTCGTGGCCTCTGGGTAGATGATCTCGACTATCCGACATCGGGCGTCTCAATCCCCTCTGAATAACGGGGTATTCCTTCAGGGAGGATGTAAAAATGAAAAACGATGCTTTCAATCCAACGGTCTCAATCCCCTCTGAATAACGGGGTATTCCTTCAGATGGAACCGTCTATGATGCGGATGTAAACGGCCAATTCGTCTCAATCCCCTCTGAATAACGGGGTATTCCTTCAGAAAACTTCAAGCTAAAATATGGGCTTGATAAGGTTGGTCTCAATCCCCTCTGAATAACGGGGTATTCCTTCGCTGGCTTGTTCCCAAAAACCGGCAAACGGCTGCAAAGTGGTCTCAATCCCCTCTGAATAACGGGGTATTCCTTCACGCTGGCTTGTTCCCAAAAACCGGCAAACGGCTGCAAAGTGTCTCAATCCCCTCTGAATAACGGGGTATTCCTTCTTTTTAATCAGAAAGGAAACAAAAAAATGAATATCAAAGAGTCTCAATCCCCTCTGAATAACGGGGTATTCCTTCGCATCTTAGAGAAGTAGCATATCCAGCACATTTTCTACAGATGTCTCAATCCCCTCTGAATAACGGGGTATTCCTTCTAATGGAAGCAGTTAATAGTTTTAAAGAGTATCTCCAAAAAGTCTCAATCCCCTCTGAATAACGGGGTATTCCTTCATGGAAAGGTTAACTAAAAATGGTAAGATTTCTCAAAAATTGTCTCAATCCCCTCTGAATAACGGGGTATTCCTTCCAGCCAAAAGCTTCTCCAATTTGTGGAATACTTAAAGGAAGTCTCAATCCCCTCTGAATAACGGGGTATTCCTTCCCAGAAATGCTCTGGGTAGATGCAAATGGGGTTATCTTCTTGTCTCAATCCCCTCTGAATAACGGGGTATTCCTTCAACAAGTCGGAGAAGTGAAAAAGAGGCTGGTGTACATATGTAGTCTCAATCCCCTCTGAATAACGGGGTATTCCTTCACAGTCCACTGGCCTCTCACCGAAGTGTTGTAGTTTTAGAGGGAGTCTCAATCCCCTCTGAATAACGGGGTATTCCTTCTATCTACAGGTAGTACTCAAAGGAGAAACTGTAGAATTTGGTCTCAATCCCCTCTGAATAACGGGGTATTCCTTCAAAAAGGGAGGTTTAAGATGAACCAAATCACCAAAAAAGTCTCAATCCCCTCTGAATAACGGGGTATTCCTTCTCCGGGACAGGGTTTTATACCCATCCCGGAGCGAACTATGTCTCAATCCCCTCTGAATAACGGGGTATTCCTTCTACCTTCAGGTCGGACTCAAAGGAGAGACTGTAGAGTTGTCTCAATCCCCTCTGAATAACGGGGTATTCCTTCGGTATTAGCCAGGGTTATTATAACCTGCGAGGATAAGGATGGTCTCAATCCCCTCTGAATAACGGGGTATTCCTTCGGTAAGTTGGATTTCACGGAATGTACAATTGACGAAATCAGTCTCAATCCCCTCTGAATAACGGGGTATTCCTTCTTGGATTTCACGGAATGTACAATTGACGAAATCAAATACTGGTCTCAATCCCCTCTGAATAACGGGGTATTCCTTCTGAAAACGGTCGGATTGAATTCTTGATCACTCATGATGGTCTCAATCCCCTCTGAATAACGGGGTATTCCTTCTACTTGACAGGCATTTGCTTGTTTTGTATATTGTGTACGTTAGTCTCAATCCCCTCTGAATAACGGGGTATTCCTTCCGATGCTTGCCGGACTGGAAAAAGACGAATCTGACAAGTAAGGTCTCAATCCCCTCTGAATAACGGGGTATTCCTTCCGCTGTCCGGCCGTGCCTTGCGGCACAAGGGCCGGTTGGGGCGGTTCCGCCAACCTGCGGCCGCTTTCATCCTTACCTGGGTAAATTTAATCTTTTTAGTCAATTTTGCAAACCTTTTTCTCGCTGTTTTTTAACGGGTTACCCTTTCCTGCGCCGACCTGGGGAGATTTCGGACGTTTTCTGCCGTTTGCCCGGGTTGGCGCACCCGCCCGGTTAATAGATATGATAGGGCTTTTCTTCCTGTTCTTCATATTTTTGCGGACCGTATTTTATACGTTTTTGCCAATCCTTCTCACAGATATTAAAATAAACCACAAAATCCTTTTCTTCATCCATGATCTGTAGCGCCTTATTCCGGATTTCGCGGATAACGCGCTCCGGAGCTTCCAGTTCAAACACCGATTTTTGCACGCGGGTGGCATACCCGGCCATCAGTTTGGCTATTTTCTGCAAGCGTTTCGGCTTACGAATATCATAGATAATCAACCATTTTTTCATGGCGGAGGTTTACCTGCTTAATATATTTCAAAACTTTCCAGACGTATTAATTGTCCCTTGCCGTCGCTTTGCGCCTTTTGGGCACAGCTTTCACATAAGGGATAAATATATAAATAGTCCTTCTTCGTATCGATTACTTCCAATAATTCGCCGCGTAGTTTGTGCATTCCCTCTTTGGATATTTCGCATTGAAAAAATGATTTTTGCACGCGCAGCCCATAGTTTCCCAATACTTTTGCCGCTTTTCTTAAACGTTTGGGATGGCTGATATCATAGCAGATCATATAAATCATGAGGTATCTTATTTTTACCTTTCCTTTAACAGCTCTCCGTTCGCTGCGGCAATTTATTTCTGGATGAGCGGTTTATAGTTTTCTTCTTCACCGTTGACAACCCGTTTAAAATGTTTCATTTGCTGGCCAATAAGCTGTTTGTAATTAATACGCCGTTGCAAGGGTGTAAAATAAATTTCGGTTTGCAGTTTTTTTTCGAATTGAGCAATTACTTTGCGCAGACCTTGCCGGTTAAGCAGCACGCCTTTTTTTTCGTTAAAGGCTTCATGCTCGTCATTCAATTCCAAAGGGAAATCGTCGTCTTCGCTGGAAAAAACTACCTCGCGGAAATCATCTTCCTGCAGGATCCCTAAATTAAACAGGGCCACGGTCAGTGTATCGGCCAGGGGAGTCCGGTATTCTTCCATCATATCAAAGCTTAAGCTGCGTTTGCCGTAGCCGATGGAATGGAAATATCCCGCATAAGGATCAAGGCCTTCGGTTTCCAGGGCCGCATCCACCCGATACAGAATCAGGGTGTATAAAAAACTAAGCACGGCATTTACATTATCCTGCGGAGGATTCATGGAGCGTCCTTCAAAGCGGGCGAATTGCGGCAGTAAGGCTTGTTTATAAACGGAGAAGTAAGCCCGGGCCGCTGCGCCTTCGTAACCGCGCAATGTATCCAAAGAGGCGGCTGTCGGCACTTTTAACAACAGCGTATTGATTTGTTCTTTAGCCTGAGTGATTTTATCATGCGGTTTACGTTTTCGTCCGATGCGCTGTATAAAATGAAGCTGATTTTTAAGTTTGGCATTTACAATGGATTGAGCCAGCTTCAGACGGAAGTTTTCATTTTTAAGTCGTTCGAATTGTTTGATGCGTAAAAAGATGTTTTTGCCGCTTCTAAAATCCAGGCGTCCGTTGTATTTACCGTTTTTATTGATAAAAACCGTATCGATTTGTCGGTGCATTAAAAATTTGAGTGCCGGAGTGGAAAGATCGATATTACCGATCAGCACCAGTTGTTCGGTTTTAAAGGGGAAGATGGTTTTGGTGGTGTTTTCATCCATGCGCAGCACCAGGGTTTCGCCTTTTTTACTTAACTTCCCCTGCGTGGAGATCAGATAGATGGTAGACATGGACTTACCCAAAAGGTTTTATAATTCATTTGTTAAAATGTTCTTTTAATGCCGCTAGAGCATCATCTATACTTTCATAATCTCTATGGTCATTTTGCGTGTTTTTTTGCTCTTTTTGACCCGAATCTAATTTTCCTTTTTTTATCTCAATCCAGCCAATATATTCCAAAGGAATATATCGTTCTGTGGTTAATCGTCTGGATTTGGGAAAGGACTGCGCGTTAGGTTTGCGTTGAAGAAGACGTATTTGCCGTTCTGCACCACGACCGTCTCGCGCCGGAAATTTTAACAACTTTTCATCCTTGATAATCAAATCGAGATTAAAGGCGTAAAGAATATCTGACAGTATTTCGTTTAATATCGGATTCTGAGAAAACGCCAAACCAACGGTTGTTGCAAACCAACCAGAAGCAAAGCCTAATTTTATTGCATTTTCTCTTTGAGACAAGGAATCTATAAACTCTTCTAGCGAGCTTCGATCGTTCGGCTCAAATTGTTGCAACCAGGTTTTTTCTTTCTGGGCAAGGGCTTGACCAAAAATTTTTATGGCCTTAAGAATGGTATGAAGCACCTCATTCTCTATTTCATCATCGCTTAGGCTATTGACAGTTTCCTTATTCAAACCAAAAAGGCGTTCTATTTTTTCTTCATATCCCCGCCAGCTCCTAGAATTATCCCTATTAAAAAGCGCTCTTATTAATTTTGAATCCACTTCAATACGGAACTGAAAGACGCTATCGCCATCAATGAATTCTGCTATGTTAATAGGCTGAGCCTTCATCCGGCCAGTCCGACCCTCTCTAGTAAAGGATTTCATTTCGGCTGCCAGTATGGAAAAATGGGCGCTTTGTGTATCACTCACCTTAATTAAGCGCATAATATCGAATTTAGGGTCGCCGATATTACCTTTTCCATCATCACAACCAAAGATAAACTTTTCAATATGCTGCCCGGCCTTTTTTTCATACCGTCTTCGTAGAGACACTAATTTGCGGAAAGCGTCTTCTTGCAGGCTGCGATTATTATTTTGAAGGGCAGACAACACTTCATTAGAAGCCGCGATAATTTTGCTTAGGAGCAGTTTTAATCCGTCCCCTTCCCGATCCTGTGCTTGCAACAAGCGCCGGGTATCCTCTTCGTTAAGAAATCTAATCACAATAAAGGCTAAGGCGGTGCGAATAGCTCCCTTAATAGAAGAACCTGGGATAAAAGGTTTTCCATTGGTTTTTATAATTTCTTTAAGTTGTACCACACCGCGCGGCCGATTGGGAATATGGGCGCTATATTTCCAGAAATTTTTATCATAGATGAAACGCTCGGCCAGTTCTTTCTTTTTGAGAATTTTTTCGGTAAAGTCAATAATATTAAATTCCCGTCTTAACTTTTGCAATAATTGATTTTTATCCATAGCTAATTGTCGATTCCGACTGCGGCGGGCATTGCGAGTATCTTTTTCTGCGCTGTTTATCTTTTGCACTGTATTTTCAACCCATTCTGAAAATTGTGTTACATTTTCAGGATGGTCATCATATAGAGTTTGCAGGCAGGCCTCATGGTTTAAAACATAAAGGTTTTGATTATGAATATAATAATCAAAGGGCTCCAGAACATTTCCGCTGCCAATATGTACAGGTGAAATCGTTGTGAGTGTGAGCAACATGTTTAATTTCCTTTCATATTAAAGTTTATCATAAGTGGATAACCATTATAATAAACATTAAAAGATTGAGCCTTTTTCTTTTCTTTCACTAATGGGAATACGCCATATACCTCTTTTTGAGCAACGGCAGGGAAAACGCTGCCTTCTGTAAATACCGTAACGCCTTTTTTCCATACATTTGTTTGAATGTGAAGGCGCCCTCCTACCTTCCCTCTCCGTAATTCAAGACGATACCAAACATCCCTTTCATGTTCGTAATAATAAGAGAGTTCTTCTTTTTGTGGGGAATAAAGCGAGAGAGTCATTATTTGTTTGGCTGCTATATTGAGCCAGTCGGGTTTAAACTTTTCCATTTCAAATTTAAAAGTTCCTTTCCCAATAGAAGAATCACCGCCGAACCCGACATGTTCATAAAACTGAAATACGCCTTTGAACAAATCCTCTAATTCAGAATTTCTTATATCCAATAAAAAGAATAAACCGCCATTTTGAATAAATCGTTCTTGCGTATAAAACAAAGATATGGATGAATTGGTTATTCGATCAATGGTATTATGCATTACTTGTAAGGTTTTACCCCAAGGATTATCCATTCTCCGCCATTGAGCTTCCTTAAAAAACTCTTTTTCGGATAATTCGCCTTTAACGAAACAGCTAAATATTTCTTCAGGCAGCCATTGAACTTTTTTATAGTCCTTGAAAAGCGCCATGGTTTCGGGCGTCGCTTTGATATGAAAAGGTTTAATAATCGGTTTTGGAAAAAAGAGTTCTTTTTTATTATTTTTTTTAAGAAAAGGGAAAGCAGTACTTAACAAAAAAGGCGGATTACCGTTAACGAAATCATCAATAAGCTTAGCAGCTTTTTCTTCGCCATGGATTACTCTGATACCCCACATCATCAAGCCAAACAAAGAATCAGATCTCAGTCTATTCCTGAACGCAGATTTGGGCGTTAAGAAAACAATATTCACTTTTCTCCCCCCTATGCCAGTTTATTTTTAATCGCTACGATCTGCTCGTCGATATTAATCTGCTCTAATTTTTGAAATTCCTCCCCACCTTCAGTCAAAACAGCGGTGCCCGCTTTGTAATCATCCACAGAAAAAAAAGAAATCTTCTTTATTAAAAATTCAATGCGTCCGTAACCGCGGCTGCCATGCCCTCCAATAGAAGATTGTTCTAATAGCATAAGCGCCTTAAAAACGGTTCTTAAGTTGTCAAAATCATCCACTTGCGGCGCGCCTTCTATATCCGAGATATCATAAAACGAATATACCAGTTCTAAATCGAATTTACTATCTCGTATAACGCGTTCAAAAAAACGAGGCGTTGCCTTACTGGTAATGCGATCAATATTATTTTCTCCCTTGAATTCCGTGTATAATAAGTCGGAATCGAGTTCCCCCCACATTTCTATGGTTTCAGCATCGGGATAAGCATCGCGTACGGTTAGACGTGTAGGTCCTAATTTAGCCTCGTCCGCTGAAGTGCCGAATATCTGAGCCGGTTTTTTATAGGGGTCTTTAACTGGGCCTCCCTCAACTGCTAAACCTTCTGCAAATTCGATTAACATACGCATTTTCCCTTTAATGGAAGAACCGGGGATATATGGATAATTGGTATGTGGGTCCCGCAATACAGGCGAGTCCACCCCTCCTATTTGTAATGATTCGGTGCTGCCGCCTATATGCAAACCTGTTAAAGTGCGTATTTTAGCTTGAATAATTGTATTACCTAATAATTTAGCCATTTTTATTTCCTCCAAGATGTTTTTCTATAACGCTAAGTAGCAAATTATTTTTTATTTTCTTCATAAAACCGATGATAAGCAACTATGGCTTCTGAAAAATCAAAAAATCGTTCTACTGCAATATTCTTATCTTCAGAACTTTCAACTAAATCAATAAGTATAGAAAACGTTTCTTTAAACGAACGCATACCTTTCTGTCTGGCCGCGGCATATGCCAGTTTTGGCTTTAAAAGAATCATATTCCTTCGGATGTCTTCATATTTCTTTTTTTTGCCATATTCCGTACGCATTTTAACAATCTCACCGAATACATTCCTTACCTGGTTAGTCTTAATCTTATCATTCTGGACGAATAACTTTGCCGTTTCGTTGGCAATTTGGTCCAAATCCTTAAAATCCATTTCCTGTAAACTAGAATAATCGTTTAACGTGGACATATTACCTCCTAAATTTATTTAGTTGTTTTTCCTGGTTTCCAATAGTGCATAAGTTACCGGCATCGAAATATCAGCAAGTAATTTGGGATCTGATATTAGCCGTCCTAAAACATTCAGTTTTAATAATTCGGTATCCTGCACGCCACTCTGTACATCATCAGAATATTTAGCGCTAAAAATCTGATGATTAATTTCTGCGCGGCGGGCTAATGCATAATTAATTTTATGCTTAACCTTCCATATCCAATCGATATCTTGCATTTCATTCTCAAAGAAATATTCGTCACCTAATTCTTTAAAATACCTGAGCAAGCTACGATACTTATTTGTTGTTTCATCTTTTTGGATTAAGTCCACCATTTTTTCAGCCCAATCTAAAAGCGCGTCAGCCCGTTCCCAGCTATAAACCGTATTAAAAACAGAAATAGCATCTTTTTCATAGTCATTGTGGTGTTTTGCTAACGATTCCAATTCTCCGGCCAGTTCGGCAGCCCGGCGAATGGGAAAATTGGGCCGAACTAAAGCCGCTCCACCCGAAATAGTTAAATTTGGGTTATAGCAAGTAAATCTTCTAAAATCCTCCCGGACACTCTGAGCAAATTTTATTATCTTATTCCATTTGCCTACCACAAACAAATCATCGCCACCTGAATAAGTAATATATACTTGATGATCTTCTGCAAGTTTGTTGATATAGCCGCTAAAGAATAAATTCATTTCTCTGGACAGGGAAGCAATGCGGGAAAGTGAATAGTATTTCCTTTCTTCAACATTCTCTCCTCCGCGTAAGCCAAAAGCAAAAATCTGTCCTAAATTATCTACATCCATTCTTAAAACGTGCAATAACGGGTATCCATATCCTTGCATAGATAAATCTTCGAATGATAATATATCGCCTTTGTCAAGCGGCGTATGTTTTCCCATAAATTTAAAGCCAAGGACAACGTTCTTATCCTCTTGATCTTTCTGTAGCGAGGTTAGATAGCGGTCTACAAAATCGGTTTGATTGATTGTGTTAATTTCGAATTGATTTGCTTTGGGGAAATCCACCATAATATTATACAAGTCTTCGGGTTCCGTGACGAACACCCATACCGTATTTAGCCCATCCATCTTAAGCATCTGATATTCACTTTGAGGTGGTAAACTTTGACTTCTCACCTTTACAAGATATTTGGTCTTTGGGAGTATTTGGCCAGCCAAACGTTGGCTGTTACATAAGGGACAAACACGTTCAGATGTTTTTTTCATATCCCGACCACATATTTTACAGACATCCCAAAATTCTTCTTTAACACCTGGTTCAAATGGTCCAAACATTTCTCCACCAGTTAATAAATTAAAATTCTTTTTTTCTTTCTTTTCACTTAGAAGAAAGCTTATTTTATTTTTAACTTCATTATAATTTGATACCGTCTCTACTGAAAAAGCGTCATAAGCTAAGACAAGCCCTAATTCTCCTTGGTGTTCATAGATCAACCATCGGTTAATATTACGCTCAATATTTATTATCTTTTTTTCTATTTTCTTAGTATTGGGTGCCAAAACATGAAAATGCCCTCCGCCATTCATTAATAGGTGGATTTTAAAAAGCCCCAGTTCATTTAAAATATAGTCGGCTGCACTATCAGATAAAAGATTCACATAAAGAGATCTACCACGTAAAGTTTTTGCAGTTTTCTTTTGATCTGCATCTGAAGGATTAGCCAATTTATATATAAAATTCTGTATTCCTGAAATATCTCCTTCAATTACAAGAAAAGGTTTTTCGTTATTATCACTTTCAGCTAAACAGTCTGCATAAGCAGCAACAGCTCGAGAATGGTCAAAAAGAGATATATCCGGCGTAAACCCATAACCAGCTGAGCACACATGCGTAGTCCAGCGTTCAAGTATAGCAAAAAGGGTATCAAATAATGCATGAAATGGCAATGTTTCTGGTAATTTAGCTATCTCTTGTTTCATTTTAGTCCAAGAATCGATATGTAAACTGCGCATTTCAACAACATTTGGTTTCCATTTTTGCGGTTCAATAGTCTCTTCATTTGGAAAAATATTTTCAATGTTTAGAGCACCTGGCCTAACATACCACACATATTTCGACGGTTTTCCTTTCCCTATATGAATTTGTCTGAAAATAGAAAGTAAAGGACGATGGGCAAAATAGTGATCGTCTTTTACACGCTCACTTGCACTCATTCCATCGGCTTTTTTTATAGCATCATCGGCATATTCCTTATGATGATCTGCAGCCATACGAATAGCTTCTTCTAAAAACGGTTTAATAGAATGAAAGCGGCCTAAATATTCCCGAATAAAATAAGAACTATTTGTTCCATGATCTGCCTTGGTTTTTTCAGCTCTGTATTGGAATTTCCCAATATCGTGAAATAAGGATCCCATTAAACGGGCCTTTCTTTGTTCCGTCAATTCTATCATCCCATCCTCCAATGGATTAATATTTATTTTTTACCTTTCATCTTATTTCTTCCACCACGTACTTGCCCATGCCGTACACCGTGCCGCGGCCTATATGGATGATCTCGCCCATACGCAAGAGCGGCATAAAGGGCGCCAGTTCCCCTTCCAATTCCATTGCACCCACAAATCCGCTGAAATCTATCTTTTGCTGCTGACGATTGGAATAGCGCTTCCAATGAAAGGGCGTAAACGATGTATTTTTTACGGTAATGCTTTGCGCGCTTTTAAAATCGATGGAACTATAGGATGGACTTTTTCCGTTATGATACACGCTCAACGCTCTTAATCTGCGGGAAACGGCTTTTAATACCGTGATGAAATCAATGGCAGGACTTATCTTGCCCTTTACCTTAACAGCCGTAGGCGTAAGAAAACGTACTTTGACGCCTTCAATTTTATCTGTTGTTGATTGTATGGCAAAAAGATCATCCTTAGCAAAATCCGTGTGCAAGAGCTGCTCCTGAAAATCATAAATAATCCGTCCGTCTTTGGTCACACGCTGCAACCAAAATTTGCCCCGGCCGGAACCGATGCCGCGACGGCCCATCTCACGAAACGTATAAACCAGATAAGGTATATAATCAATGGCTCTGCCGAACAGAATCAGATTTACCTTTAAAACGTCTCCGGGCGGAAATATGCGCCGCTCCAGTAAAGGCGGTTCCAGTACAAAAGGGTGAGCCACGTGCTCGTTGCGCTCGTTAAGGGTCTCGAAAATATAGGCATAGGCACAGTTTTCACGCAACAAACATTCTTCACAACGGGTCATATTGGTTACGCAAACCGTACGCTTTAATGCGTGTCCGAACAAACCGCGAAAGGCCGAGCCTTTATAATAAGGCAAGCGGAGTTCATCTTTGGCAACCAATTCAAACTGGAAGACAGAAAAATCCATTAAATTGCCCAACTGAAAAGTCGATGGAAAAGTTCTCTGGTTTAAATCAAATATGAATTTTATGTAAGGCGGGTCAATCCGTCAATAGGTATATACTGATTCTTTGCAAAAAATGCAAGTATTCTTAAAAAATTTTTTTTTTGGGGGGGGAAAACTTCTTTCCGATCCTCCATTTTCTGTTTCTCTTTTTTGTTTTGATATTCTTTTCAAATTTCAGCACACTAAACCGAAGCTCCGAGCATATACAAGAGTTCCCTTTTCTTCTTCTGCTATTCCCGCTAGTTCCGAAGCTATTTTATATCTTACCCCAGGTTTCACATGCTCGGCAGATAAACCCGTCAAAAACAAGGGAGGGTTTATTTTTGTGGCTCTACCCTATTCGTTTTATATTATTCCCCTTATATCCGCTTCTTTCCAGAATATCTCAATGTCTATTTCAGAACCACGATCTTGGTGTGAAAAATTCGGTAATCCGTGCTGACTTGTAATAGATACATTCCCGAAGCTACTTGCCGTCCCTGCATATTTCGGCCGGACCAGTGCCAGATATACAGACCCGAAGAGGGAACTGCTATCCGCTTGTGAGCAATATGCCGCCCCCCGACCGTGAAAAGTTTAATGGAAATTTTACTGAACGGCGGGGCCGAGATACGTGCTTCCAGATCGGGGTTGGCTGGATTAGGATAGACGGTCACCCGCAACTCCTTATTATAAGGAACGGTTTCCCGCACAATCGGTACGGCATTCGCGTCCACGATCCGGAAATCGTCAATATACCAGCCGGCTGCTTCTTTTTGCTGATCCGTGCCCAGATCGAATCGTAATTGAATTAAGGGAACAGATTTGTACGTCTCCAGGTTGAAAATAACTTTTTGCCAGGTGTATGTTTTACCGCTGAACGCAGGTTGTAAACTAAGCGGATTGCCATAGGTATCGGGAATACTCAAAAGGGGATAGCCGGCTTCGGGCTCGAGCAAATGCCATGTTTTACCTGCATCCGTGGATATTTTCAAATTTCCTCCGTCATATCCGTCTTCGATTTGGTACCACTGGTAAAATTGAACTTGGGGCATAATCAAACCCTGGATTGGCAGAACAGGCGTTTGCAGACTGGCCAGATGAATACCGACCGGATAATTCCCGTCTAAATTGGTAGCCCAACAGCGTTGACCGGAGTGAGCCTGATCCGGCCCAAAATCCACACTTCCCCATTGCCATTCACCGTTAGCTGTGAAGCCGGCATTTCCATCTTCGAAATCCGTGCTAAAAACATTGGTCCCCTGTGACATTTTCAGATTGATATGCAAGCTATCCCCATTCAGCAGTATGGTATCACAACGGGCGGTGCGAAAACCCGGTTTCCAGGCAAAAACAGAAATTGCCCCTGCCGATAAATTATTAAATTGGAAACGTCCGCTCCGGTCAACCGTATCCCGGGCACCCCGGCAATAGACAATCGAATTCGCAGCCGAACTGCTGTCGGTCATCTTTACGGTTCCCCAAACTACCGAAGGCAAGATGCCCACCAACAAAAAATCCTTCTCTTGATCCGAAAACAGATCAAGAGAGTCCGATTGGCTTAGGTAACCGTTTTTCTCTATAGTCAGCGCATAGCTGTCCTCTAATAAATCGATGGCAAAATGTCCGTTTTCATCGCTAAAAGAAGAATCCGTCAAAATTCCCCGATTAAAGAAGGATATCCTGGCATCAGACAGGGTTAAACCGGTGGCCGAATCGCTTACCGTACCGCTGAATACATGATAGGTCCGGGGAAGCAAGGCAATATTTAAACGAGTCACCTGCCCGGAATCTATCCGTACACTATCAATTATTTGAGTAAAATATCCTGTTGCGGAATATTGCACGGTATACCATCCCGCTTCCAACAACCGATAATAATCCCCCCGGGACGGATTTGACGGTACCGCCTTCCCTATTTCCTGTACAAGGATTTGACCTTTAACGGGTTGTCCGGTTTGTGCGTCACTGAGAATACCGCGCAAACCGCTATGTACCTGCTCGAGATAAGTAAACAGGGAACGTTCGTTGGCATACCAGAATTGGGTGAGCAACGAATCCGAGGGCGCTTTTTCTTCCGACAGCTCAATGGTGACTTCCATACCGGCCATCCAAAAATAATCCCAGTCCTGAAGTGTACCGCTCGTTTCATACCAGGTGGCGCCGTTGATAATGCCCTGTTTAAAAGCCGGATTGTTGTACATATCCGGATTATGGCGGGAATAACTCAGAGCAAGGCGACGAAACGTGGTGTCATCTTCTGTGGCTGCATATTCATGCGGCTGTTGCGGATTTTTATCCCAGGGATAATTCACCACCAAAGCCCCGCTATGGAAATTGGCCGCCAACACAAAATGATGCTGAGCCGACCAGTTCATCACGGCTTGAGTTTCCGGTTCCCTGCCCGCGGGATCATTACTCTGATCGAATTCCCGATCCGGAAAATCACGGTTTAAATCTATCTCATTGGCATTAAAATGGCTGCCCGTTTGCGTACCGTCAAAATTCATGTTGGGAACGATCCAGATTTCCGTACTATCTACCAAAGTTTGAATGAATGAATTATTCCGATAACCTTGTAAGAGCGAATCGATCAGGAAAAGCATCATCTCCTGGGCAAGGGGTTCATCGCCATGCATGGAAGCCAGCAATCGTACTTCCGGTTCCGCTTCATCCATTTGAGGATGATCGCTTATTTTAACAGCCCATATTTCTCTGCCCTGTACCGTTTCCCCTATGCTTTGCAAGGTACAAAGATCGGGATAGAGTTGTTGCAAACTATCCAGAATAAAGCTCACTGCCGAGTAGGAATGGTATACATTACCCATCTGATGAGAATCGTGTAAAATGAACCGGCCGGACGATTTTACTTCCTTCAGATGGAAATTTTCATCCAGCAATTCCCGAACTAAGGTGGGTTTTAAGAATATCCGTGCCTCGCCTCCCGGAGTATATTGATCTATCCTCCCGCCTCGTGCTTCAATCTCACCAAACCGGCTCGGGTTCGGATTTTCCAAAACATATAAATGATATCGGTCCGGTTCGGCGAATTTTCCGGCAAAAATATTCATGGGTGCTATCAACAGACAGGTCATCAAAAGAAAACTACGAAGGTAATTCTTAGCGGGGAAAGTCATGGATGGGTATCCCTTTATGATCTGCAGCTAATGTACTATAATGAAGATAAATTCTCAAGAAATATCGAACGGAACATGCGTGCCTTCAACCGGACTGCATTCCGCTGCCTTCGGTTTTCAAGGTCTCTTTTGGAAGAATAAAATTATCGGTATAATAAAAATAAAATCGAGTGCCAAAAAAGCCGCCCAACATCATTACCATAATATCGGCGACATCACTGATGTGGGAAGCAAGAAAGATATGCCCGGTTTCAATCATCATTCCTATCAGCAGGGAAACGATCAGAGCACGCATCTGAATAACTTTTCTGTTTCTTCCTTCCATACGGATGGCGATCATCAGGCCTAACGGCATGGTTAGAAAAAAAGTCTGAGCAAGGTCATAAATATTCCAGATCGAGGCGTGCCGATAATAGCCATAAAACGGAATAAATTCATTCATATTTAAAGTTTTTCCCTGGAACGAAAAATGGAAAGGGATGAATCCCTGATAAAATACATAGAAAAGATAGAGCAGGATCACTACATAAAAATGGTTTATATTAAGACGGTTGTCTTCATCAAACCAGCGCCTCTTGCTCATCAGAAGCAAGAGCAAGATACCGAATACGGAGCCCAGATAACCGCTGAGGATATCGTTGATATCACTGAACCGGGAGCGAATAAAAGCCTGGGCTAATTCGACCAGCGGAAAATAGATTACGATCAAAGTAAAGACTTTCAGAAGGGCGAAGCCCTTTTTCCGCCAGTATTTTAAATAAGCATATCCGATCAAATAGCCGTAAATCGTAAAATACAAAATATCGCCGTAAAATGAGTAGGCAGAAAAACTTTTCCCGGCCGGAAGTGCCGCACCGAATAGAACATTTAAGGGCATATATCCGAGAGGCATAATATTACTATGAGCCAGGCTTAATTTAATCCGGGCGAGACTGATTCCCACCCCAAAAGGGAACATGGCATTGATGAACTCGACGGCGGCAATAATCAGAATCAGTAGGGTAACCGGCTCCTCACGCAAGGTACGATCCAGGTAATATTTTACGGTTTTTGCCAAATAGCGATCATACAGTACGGCACTATAAGCGCCGATGTAACTGCCCAGAGCATTATTGATCAAATCCGTCAGTGAAGTCGTGCGGTATTTAAAGAATAACTGGGTCGTTTCTATACAAAAGCTGAACAGAGCCGCCAACAGAACCGTTTTTAAGATCGAAGGTTTCCGTTTTTTTCCATAATTTTGCATTAACTGGTAAAGGAAACCGATGGGAATGAACAGTATAATATTACCGATCATATCGGAAAAAAGCTGGAAATGGCCGTTGTCCCAATAGGGCGAGAGATCAACGATACGTTTTTGATGCAGGGCCGGATTGAACTGGAATGGAATAAGCGTATTGTATATCGTAAAAAGTATATAAGCCAGCAGCGTATACTTGATATATTTGAGAATCTGTTGTTCCGACATGAACTACCCGGTAGTGAATTACTGCGAGATCGAAGATAAAAGGTTTTTAATACGCCGTTTCTCGGAGGCCCACTTAAATAACGAATGTACAGGCTGAATACCTAATCCGGCGGCAATCCCACTAAACAGATAATTGAAGATTGTATTCCTGAAATGGAAACCGAGATCATCCAGAACGCCGAACTGCAATTTCATACAGAGAACCACGCCGATCAGGATGCCCGCGCTATGAGTGGCAAGAAAGATGAGAAACTGCTTAAAAAATACTCTGGCTTCTTCCTCTTGGTAAGAAACCACCACACGTTCGATGATCTTTTGTGCCTTTCGCCATAACCAGTCACCCGAGCGCACCAGCCAGGAAACGTGAGGCCAGATCCATTGCAAGAGCAGTTTTAAGTAATTAACCACCTGACTTATCACGGTAGCCATGACTATCAAAAAGAAATAGGCCTTAATGGCATCAGCGGAACCGAAAGCAGGTGAACCGGGAGCGTTTCCCTGAGCTAAACTGAAGCTGACCAATAGGAACAACACAGAGATGATTCTTAAAAAATTGGATTTTCCAGTCATATTATTCTGCTCATACGTAGATATATTTTAACCGTTTAAACTGTTCAAGTTCCTGCCTGATGACCTTATCTTCTTTCCACTGATTCAGTATTTGCGTAGATTTTGCTACGATACGATCAAAGGGAAAATTATTTCCCGGACAATCGGTGTGTCCCCGCTTCACCCGGCTGTGCGCAATGATATTTACTTCACCCAAATCATATAAATAACGCCATAAGGCGATGACTTTCGCACCGGTTTCGATTTGGGCTTCATTAGGACGACGCAGATTCACGATGCGCTGATTCAGTTTTTCTTCCTCGGTCAGGTTAAATTTACCGACAAAGCACAATCCCAGAGAATTGGCATTGGAAACACGCGATCCCCGGGCCACATGCCAACCCACGGAATCCCAACGACAATAATTATGATACTGGCCATCGATAGTGATCACGCAATGATAAGAAGGGTCCAGTACATAAGTTCCTTTTTCATTGCGGCGTTCCTTTCTTTCCAGGCGAACGATATCCTCAAAAGAAGCCCGGGAATCGGTTGAGGAATGGTGGATGACAATAAATTTGGGATTCACCTTTCTTAATCCATGGCCCGGTTTTTTGGGATCCAACCCGCCATGATACTCGAGACCTAAATGGGGAAAGCCGGATTTCTTTTCAATTGTTTCCACAGTGGGTTGTTCGTTTTCCAACTCTAAACGCCGTACTTTAAGCTGATCACTATGATCATTCAGAAAATTAATCATCTGGTGGATAGGCTCGCTGCCGCCGGAGATCAAAATTCCGGAAAGAGCCACATCCCACCAGGTTAAAGCCTGTGTTCCCAGTCCCAATTGGTGGAAAATACCAAGATTCCCCAATTTGCAAACCGTAATACCGGTAAGAATCCCGATACTCTGCATGATCAACATTTTTTTAATGCGTCTTCTCTGTTCTTCCCGTGGAGAGCGTACGGACCGGATAATTCGCAGGACAGCACCGCTTCTGCCTGCCCCGAAACCGATCAGATTAAAGAACTTATCCAAATATTCGAGCATACGTTCAACGATCAGCGATGCCGCTAAAAATTGAAAAAGTACGTTCAGGTAGAGTTCAAATTCAGTCATATATTTTTATTTTTGCTGGACTAAATATCGATATATTTCACCAGATCGTCACGGTTAGTCAGATGTACCAGCCAGCCATTATATACCAGGTCTGCAATATATTTTTTCATTTCCCGCAAATCGATATGATACTGGTGGCAAAAATGCCAGATATCCGTTGGCCCCTGGCTGATTTCGATCATAAACAATTCACCCGGATCAAGTGCTTTTCCGTTCTGATACTTTAGAATGATTTCCTGTAACGCTTCCACACCTTTGGGCTTTATATGACGTTGGGTAAACCAATAGTTGGGTTCGTCGATCAGCTCACAAATCGGAAACTGGGGCCGGTTACCGACCATTTGGCTCAGTAAATCGATGCTGACCAGATAGGTATTTTCATCGTCTCCCCATAAATCGTCCCAGACGGGACGATCGTTTAACTTAAGCCATTCAAAGAAATCGATCTCGAACTGGGGTAAGCGCATTAAGGTATAGCCGTGGAAAAAATCGATAATATGTTGCAATTCGTCTGCGCGAATCGTTTGTAATTCATCTTCCGAGAACGTCAGGTAGTCTATATGCCGACGTTGTTTCTCTTTTTCATTGAGTAAATTTTGAATATTCATGTCAGTACATTAAATAACTCTAAGTGTTACCTACAGGCCTAAATTATGAAAGTTCAGAGCAGAATGAAAATTATTTAATTCGTTTTTCCACTTTTGTCAAAATTTCATCCAGTTTTGCTTTGGCCTGCTTTTCCAAATCGGCGCATTCCGCGCGCATCTTTTGAATAAAGGCCTTATCTGTTATGTCCTTTAGATTAATCAATACATTATACACTCCCCCCTTCACACCGGAATAGGCCATCTGGGCACCTACGCCCACATCGGTAATGGAATTGGGATTACCGTAGTTAACTACGCTTTGTGCTATTTCAAGGGCCTGTAAACTGCGGCGTGCTGTGTTGAGAGGCACCTGCACCGCCTGCTTTAAACCATCCTGTTCGGCCTGTTTCCGAATTTTCTTTTCCTGTTCGGTTTTGGATGGTAAGCGCCGTGCTTCCATGTAAGCATTAAAAGCATTCGTATCCGCATCTACCGCCTGAGCCAGATCGGCTTTGATCTCTTGTGCTTTTGCGGCTGCTTCGTTGAGTATGGCATCTACCGCTTCACTGCCCCGTTTATTGGCTGTCAGATTGGCTACCATCGAGGACAACGCCGCGCCAAGACTTCCGGCCAGGGCAGCAATGGAACCCCCTCCCGGAGCAGGCGATTCGCGGGAAACTTCATCCACAAAATCATTGACTTTCATTTGTATCAGCGGAGACTTACTCAGGTCCGGCAAGCCCAGAACCCGCTCCTCGATTTTAAAATCAGCCACATCCCGCAGGCCTAAAGACTGCACCGCCGTTTCCAGAATATCATTCACCGGTATACCAACCGACCGGCCCTGTTGCCTCAAATAATACTTGCCTGTCTCCAGTATGGCCGGAAAAGGGACCATACCCACAATCTCGCTGCCGGTAACAACCAGACCGCGCTCCGCAGCCAGTTTACGAGTCGCCTCCAGCACATGATGAGTGGAAGTAACTTTGTAGTTCGTCAGATTGATGGATATTTGAGCCCGATCATATTCCGGTACCATCCAGCCAATGGCCTTACAATATTGAAACAGTCCCGGTTTTTTAACCGATTTGCCTTCCGGCTTTTGAGGATCAATACCATTGACCTGCAAGAGTCGGGCCAGATCGTAATCGTGTTTTTTGCGGCAATGGTCGATGGTTTCCCGAATGGTTTTACCTTCGAAGGAACAGGTTCCGCAGGGATAGTGCCCTTGCCGATATTTTAATATTTCACCGCCTTTAAAATAGAAGGGCTTGGTGTTGCCTCGTCTGGCGGAACGCCCTTTTTCACGCAATTCAAAGGCGATGTCCGTGGCGTATTTTACTTCGCGGGTATTGAGGCTGATGTTGTAGGCAATCAGAAATTCACGCACCCCGATTACCGTTGCTCCGGCTCTGGCATTGAATTCCGCGGGCCCGAAATCCGGTTTCCAGTGGGGATCTTTCAATTTTTGCGGCAGCCCCTCGTACTCGCCCCGACGTATGACGGCCAGATTTTTCCGATCCTCCTGCCTGGCGGACTTTTCATATAAATAAACGGGAATGTGTAACTCCCGGCCAACTCGTTCGGCCACTTCTTCGGATAAGCGGATACATTGCTCTTCCGAGATGCCGCTCACCGGTACGAAGGGACAAACATCGGTAGCGCCCATGCGGGGATGCGAGCCGTGATGTTTGGCCATGTCAATCAATTCCGCGGCTTTTTCAATAGCACGAAAAGCCGCCTCAGCCACTTCTTCCGGTGGACCGACAAAAGTCACAACCGTACGGTTCATTTCAGCTCCCGGATCCACATCCAAAAGACGAACCCCCTCCACGGATTCGATCCGGTCGGTAATTTGCTTAATTACGGACAGGTCTCTGCCCTCTGAAAAATTCGGCACACATTCCACCAACGCACGTTCCATAGAAAATTTAACTCCTTTTTTCCGAATCAGTCTTTATCGATCATTCACTTAAATTCCATTCGTTAAGGCCTTAAACTTACAAAATTCTATTTTAATTCCAAAGTGCAAAGCACAAAATATTTTCGTGAATTGCTTCAAAAAAATATAAAAATATCCATGCTTTTATTTAAATTTTTGAGTATAATTAGTTCTGTAGAAAACGAATCATTAAACGGAGCCACAAAATGACTAACTTTGATATCTCTCAGGCCATGACCATTAAGCTTCCGGCCGAATTACCTTCTAAAAAGGACTTTAAACCCGGTATTCGGCGCGCCCCGAGTCGTGGTTTTAATCTTTCCAGACATGAAACCGTTACGGCCTTAAAAAATGCTTTACGGTATATTCCGGAAGAATTACACGAAACCCTGGCCCCGGAATTTCTGGATGAACTGCGAACGATGGGCCGGATTTACGGTTATCGTTTCCGTCCCGAAGGTCGGATCTACGGTAAACCCGTCGATGCCTACCAAGGTATTCTGGAAGCGCGCGCGCTGCAGGTGAATATCGATAATAATCTCGATTTTGAAGTAGCCCTCTACCCTTATGAATTGGTCACGTACGGGGAGACCGGCCAGGTATTTCAAAACTGGATGCAGTACCGGTTGACGAAAAAATATCTGGAAATCATGCGGCCGGATCAGACTCTGGTTATCCAGTCCGGCCATCCCTTGGGCCTCTTCCCCTCCCATGAGATGGCCCCGCGGGTTATCAATACCAACGGTTTAATCGTCGGCCAGTGGGATAATCCCGAACAGTTTAAAAAATTAGCCGCTATGGGCGTATCCAACTACGGACAAATGACAGCCGGAGGCTGGATGTACATCGGACCGCAGGGAATCGTACACGGCACTTACATTACCCTGCTCAATGCCGGTCGGCAGTATCTGGGTATCCCCGAAGACAAAGATTTAAATGGCATCTTTTTCGTGACTTCCGGTCTGGGGGGCATGTCCGGAGCCCAGGCCAAGGCGGTGGAAATCGCCGGGGGCATCGGAGTGATAGCCGAGGTCGATTACAGCCGGATTGAAACGCGTAAGAGGCAGGGCTGGGTCAGCAAAGTTTCTGATAATCTGGACAGGATCGTCCAGTGGATGCAGGACTATAAACAAGCGCGCAAAGCTGTTTCCATTGCATACCATGGTAATGTAGTCGATTTGCTGGAGTATCTGGATGAACATGACATCGACGTGGAACTATTATCCGACCAGACCTCCTGTCATGCGGTTTACGAAGGCGGTTATACACCCGCCGGGGTGAGTTTTGAAGAGGGCCGGCAATTGATCAAAGAGGACCCGGATAGATTCAGAGCATTGGTTGATGAATCTCTGCGCCGACATTTTCGTGTTTTAAAACGGCTTACCGATAAGGGAGGTCATTTCTGGGATTACGGTAACAGTTTTATGGCCTCGGTGTTTGAAGCAGGTGAAAAAGAGATCGCCAAAAACGGTTCGGACACCAGCCAGGGCTTTATCTGGCCTTCTTATGTGGAAGACATCATGGGCCCGATTTGCTTCGACCGCGGATTCGGTCCGTTTCGCTGGGTATGTTTGAGCGGTAAAGACGCTGATTTACATAAAACCGATCAGGCTGCTTTGTCCTGTATTGATCCCAAAATCAGTTCCCTGCATCGTGATAATTACCATTGGATCGCCACCGCAGAACAAAACAAGTTAGTGGTGGGTACTAAAGCACGTATTCTGTACGCCGATGAAGAAGGACGCATCCACATCGCATTAAAATTTAATGAAATGGTACGTAAAGGCGAGATCGGTCCGGTCATTATCGGTCGTGATCATCACGACACCGGGGGAACGGATTCACCTTTCCGGGAAACCGCCAATATTTACGACGGCAGCCGCACCACGGCCGATATGTCCGTGCATTGCTTCGCAGGGAATATCGCCCGCGGTATGACCCTGGTTGTGTTGTCCAACGGCGGCGGTGTGGGCATCGGTCGGGCTTCCAACGGAGGTAACGGCATTGTCCTGGACGGCAGTGAAAAGGTAGATACCGTACTGAAATTAGGGCTTTCCTGGGATGTGATGGGCGGTGTGGCCCGACGCAACTGGGCGCGTAACCTTCCGGCCATGCAAACCGTAGCCGATTGGAATAGAGCGCACCGCGGAACCGGCCATATCACCATGCCCTTTATCCCAAAAGAAGGGCTGGTGGAAAAATTAATCGATACAACCATACAATTTGATTAAGTACATAAGGAGGCGGCATGTCTAAGCCTATCCTTTTCATTTTACTCATTCCGGTGCTGATTTTCGCCTATCCCGGTAAAGTCGTTCATTCTTTCCGAGCTCCACATAATTTTTCGACCGGTTTGACCTTTGACGGAAACTATTTATGGCTGGCTGATTATAACCGTGATCAGTTGATGCAAATCGATCCGGCCAGTGGCAAAGTTCTTAAATCGATCCCTTCTCCCGGATTCTGGCCTATGGGTCTGGCCTGGGATGGCCATCATCTGTGGAATGTGGATGTAAAACAAAAGAAAATCTTTCAGGTCGATCCTAAAGACGGTACGATCCTGCGCGTTCTGGACGCACCCTGCAATGATCCGTCCGGACTCACCTGGGACGGCCAGACCCTGTGGCTGACCGATGCCAGGAAAAATAAAATTTATCGTCTGGACCTTTCGGACGGGACGGCAGTTAAGCGTTTCATAGGGCCCTATCGCAGTCCGGTGGGTTTGACTTTTGACGGGAAATATCTGTGGTGTTCGGATCGCTTAAAAGATGAAATCTACATGGTGGATCCTGCCAACGGTGAGGTGATTATCATCCTTCAGGCCCCGGGACCCTATAGCCGCGGTCTGGCCTGGGACGGGAAATTTCTGTGGAATACCGATTTTCAAACCGATTCCCTGTACCAAATCATTCGTCAGGATAAAGAGCGCTATCACCTCAGCAATCTTCGCCGAGCGAAAATCACTTTTACCCACCGCGTTTCGGTTTATGGGAAAGGGCGGCTTCGTCACCTGGAAACATATATTGCCATACCGGAAAATATGCCGCAGCAGATCATCAAATCAATCCGCTTTACTCCTGAAAACTACCGGATTAAAAAAGACCGCTGGTTACAAAAGGTAGCCGTTTTCACGGACGAACAGGTACCTTCCAATCATACGGTGACGGATATTATGACGGTAGAAGCCGAAATATACGCCATCCGTCATTTCATTTTCCCCGACCAGGTGGGCAGCTTACAAGACATTCCGGCCGATATACGAAAACGGTATACGGCGGACGGTAGTAAGTACCAAATCAATGATCCCTATATCCAAAAATTGGCCAGGCAGATCGTTGGCAAAGAAACCAATCCCTATTGGATGGCCCGCAGGATATTCGATTATGTGCGCCGGCATCTGGAATATAAACTGGAAGGCGGCTGGAACACAGCCCCGGTTGTTTTGCAACGGGGAACCGGCTCCTGTTCCGAATATACGTTCAGTTTTATCGCTCTGGCCCGGGCTGCCGGTCTACCGGCCCGATATGTGGGGACCATTGTGGTACGCGGGGACGATGCCTCAATAGATGATGTCTTTCATCGCTGGCCTCAGGTCTATTTACCTGAGTATGGCTGGGTTTCGTTCGATCCGCAGGGAGGAGACCGTCCCCTGCCCAGGGATCAGGCCATGAATATCGGTAATCTTTCCAACCGTTTTTTGATTACCACCCAGGGCGGAGGTGATTCCGAATATTTGGGATGGTATTATGATTATAATGAAAAATATGAGTTGGATCCTAAAGTTAAAATAGAGATAGAAACCTTCGGTGAGTGGCAGCCTGAAAAAATAAACGACAAATGAAAAAGGATCCGTAAGAAAGAAGATAAAGTAAAAACACTTTATAAGGGAAACCTGTCCAATGCGTACCACTCCTTTCATTGGCAGGGACTGAATGAACAAAACCGATCCGTTCCTTCCGGCATTTATTTCTATACATTTAAAACTAGCCAAAGAACGGTCAGTAAAAAGATGCTCTTACTCCGATAGTATCATTTAGTATCATTCCATTTGCAAAAGGCCTCCCATGCGATGAGAGGCCTTTTTTTGTACGAGGAGGGAGACTTGAACTCCCACGCCCTACGGGCACCAGATCCTAAATCTGGCGCGTCTGCCAATTCCGCCATCCTCGCAACAAATGCGCAGCAAATTTACTCGATTTTTACCCCCTGCGCAAACCTATTTTTGCTGCCATAAGGTACGCAGCCGGGCCACTTCCTTATGGTCACTTTCCCGGAAAAGCTGATGTATATAGTACTGTTCCGACCCTTCCGAAGTACATTGCCCCCGGGAGTGAACCTGATCACCCAGAGTACATTCGGAACGGTAATTAATTTCCAGCTCTCTTAATGAATGGGATTTCCATAAATCCGGCGGGACAATTTCCAACGCCCAGGCAATGTAGTGCACACTGTTCACATGGTTGTTCATATCCAGGTCACCCCGACGCACTTTAAAATCTTTTTGAACCACCTCCCTGCCCTCGTTGATTTCGGGTAAACGGTCAAAAGGGTCGGCCAGGGCGCGAGGTTGTTCGTGATTTTGAAATTCTTCGAGGAAATCGGGTAGGTGTGCTGCCCGGCGCTCCTTAAAATCTATGACCATCCAGGAACTGGTGCCGACTCCGATCAGACCATCGGCTCCGGTTTTTATACGAAAGTCGCGGATGCCGAACATACGCGACTTTTCAGAAGGCCAGGTTTCCACCGTGATGATTTCATTCCATTTCGGGTACTTTTCCAAACGGATATGCAATCGGGAAAGCACCCATAGCAAATTCATTTTAAGCATCTGATCCATGGCCACATTCATGGCAAAAGCGTGGTTGGCGGAC
>JALSTK010000001.1 GCA_026983775.1 Calditrichia bacterium | reverse complement strand
CCTTTAAAGGCATCATTCATGAACGGTCACCTCCTTGTTCAGCCGTTTCCGGATGAGTTCCAATATTTCACCGGCCAATACATAACCCTTAAACTTTTTCATGGCCAGACCCATCATGTAGCGTTCCTTCTTTTCAGTCGCAATAGAACCCTTTATTGGGGCATTAAAAATTTGATCAATTTCTTTCTCTAACTCATCCTTCTTAAAAGAGCTTGTTAAATAGGGTTGAAATAAGGTTTCAAATCGGTTTGATGCTTGTTGCAGATACTCTTCGATCAGTTCCTCCCCGACTTGCCAGAGCGGCGGGTGAAGCACGGCTTTTTCGAAAAAGAAACGCCATTTATCTTCGTTTAATCCGGACAGGGTATATCCCCGGCGTTGCCAGTGTTTCGTACTCTCAAAGAGATATCTGGCAACTTTTAACGGCGGAGCATGCAGTTCGTCAACTATTTTTTCGAAAAACTTTGCTCCCGGTGAAGAGGCAATCGGAATAATCAGATGTTCCGGCAGGCCCATCTTACGGTAACGCTTTTCCCGCTCCCACAGAGGCGGCGGATTTTCCTCGTCTAATTTCTTCAAACGCCGGGGAGTGATTTCCAAAGGAGGCAGGTCCGTATCGGGATACATGCGGTCTGCTCCGGGCAGGATACGCTCGAAGCCGTTTGTGCTGTCCGGAAGGGCCTGACGCGTTTCCCGCGGTACACCTTCCGTGGCTTCTCTGGCTCTGATTATAATTTCACTGACCGCCGTATCCAAATCCTGTTCATTCCCCCACACCAAAATGAGCGCATCCCGAACATCGGCATGCACTTTTTTACGAATTTTATGCCACATAAAACTATCTACGGTTTCTTCCGGGTTTTCCGATGTTAAAATGTTGGGAAGTCTCGTCAAACAGGCGATCACCCGGACCCGGTCGGAAATCTCTTTGGAAAAGGTCTTACCGCTTTGTGTAGGATGACTGAGGATGCCCGCAAAGCCTTTCAGATTGACACAGCGGACCTTATCGCCGCGTCGAATCGCCCGCTCAATCGGTTCCCAGGTTGTTCCCGTAATCAAAGCCGTTACATCCTGATCGAAGGCCTTGAACGATTTACTATCTATACCCCGTTTATTCAGTTCATCCTTAATTCGTAACAAGGCGTACTGACGCATGGCTTCGTTGTAAATTAGTTTGGGAATCATGGGAATACGCGGAACTCCCTTAATCTCAATGCGTGTCCCTCCCGTAATACTAACATTAACGTCCTGGCGGGCAGCGCCGATGCCGGTACGCACTTTACCCGTACTGCGCACCAACCAGCGTAATATATTGGCCACCTCCGCCACCTGCTGGGGAGTGTACATTTCGGGACGGGTCACTGTTTCG
The DNA here is from genome assembly GCA_026983775.1 of Calditrichia bacterium. GTDB lineage: Bacteria > Calditrichota > Calditrichia > Calditrichales > Calditrichaceae > JALSTK01. The sequence continues at coordinate 25,013 of JALSTK010000001.1, read as the reverse complement.
ATCAAAGGCATGCCCAGGCGATCGGTAATATAGATTCGCTGATGGCCGATATCCGAGATTTCCCGGCAGGCATCTTCTTCCAGACCTAACTGGATCAAACCGATTTTACGGTCCCGATACGGTATCCAACCGTCCACGCCTACAATGGTAGTACGTTGGAACCCGGTAGGAATACTGCCGTCCAGATACTGCTTACGGGCAATATGGATTTCACCCACCATCTTAAAATTCATTAATTGCCCTAACTGTAAGGCGATATCCAGCGCCTGCTGATTGATTTCAAAAGGTGGCGTATCATCCATTTCATAGGTACAAACCGTGTCGTGGTTAATACGGTAGATAATCTCTTTTTTGGTTTTGAATTCCATCAGAGCCGTACCGTCATATTCACCCAGTTCGGAAAGAGTGGGCCGCATATGGCGCAGAATCTCCGCATCGTACTCATTGCTGTAATGGCCTGCAGGACAACGGCAAAACAATTTCTTTTCCGTCAGTAACTGTTGATGAATTTCCAGACCGGAACGCAGTCCCAATCGGCGATAATCCGCTTCCGTCATCATCTCAAATGGTTTCATAAACAGGTTCATACTTGTCCTCAAGATCGGTCTTCTCTTCCCCGGGCGTGGCCGCAAAGCGTTAAGAAAATCAAAATCTTTTTAATTTATGCCGGTTAATTTAATTGTTCCTTTAGCTTTTCCGCCTTACGTTGTTCGACCCTGGCGTTTTTCAAAGCATTACGGTAGCGGGATGAATCCGGATTCAGTTCCAAGGCCTTTTTCAGATTCATAACCGCTTGTTTAAAATTACCGTGATAGGTTTGGGCCAATCCCAGATTATAATAGGCCTTGGCCTTAACTTTTGTTTTTAAACCGCTTTTTCGGGTTGCCTTTTCCAACAAATGCAAGCCGTCCGTCCATTCCCCGCTTTCGAATAAAGCCACGGCCTGATCCACTTCCGGCAACTGATCGTCGGTTTCGAAGCTGGCTTTGACGGTTTGTTTATACGGAGCCACCAATCTAATAAACTTCCGGCCGATCTCCCTGACACAATTCTGAAACAGGGATTGCCGATCAATAGGCGCAGCTTTTTGATCGCGGGCACTGGTTTGGGATGATTTTTGGGCAACCAGAGTACGGGCCAATATAATCCGGGATGTCTGGACATCAATAATTTTTAAATTAACCTTTAGATCATAACTGCCTTTGCGCCGGAAGCGTTGGTGCACACGCCCTTTTTTATCCTTATAAGGTTCATCCTTACTCACCTGTTCCGTATACTTGTCGGTTGCCACTCTTCCGAAGATAAGCACCGAAACGCCAAGCAACCGACCAAGTTGCGGTGCACTTCCTTCATCCAGTAAGCCGGATGCGGCCAGAGTCTGCTCCTTTAAGATCGACCTTAAATGCTGACGATCCACCACGTCGAATCGTCCGCTCTGCACCAGTTGGCCGGTAATCTCGTCGGCAACGGCCAGGGAATGGCTATTGACCCGACCGTGACTATTGACGATATCGCCCACGGCAATTTTGCTGTAGCCTTTCAAATTAACCTCCGCCGGCCGGAGAAGGGTCATTTGCATGCTCTTTGTACCGCAGGAAACGAGTAAAAACAGAGATAGTAGAAATAAAAAGACCGCTGCTTTTTTCATCACCGAACTCCTTGAGTTATATCAAAAAAACGTTTTAATATCTTCGATCCGCTCCGGGAATCCACACAGGTCTCTTTTAAAAGATCGGGATTCTGACCTTCCCGGAGAAGAATCTTCCGGTCATTTTCAATATAAACCCGCAGCAAGCGACAATTCATCTCCGGATGGAACTGGACCCCCCAGGCGACTTTTCCCAGACGAAAAACCTGATTCCGATCCCGATCGCTTTCTGCAAGATGAAACGCATTTTCCGGTAAACGTAAAACCGTCTGTCGATGGGAAACCGCCAGGATCAATTCGTCGTCAAATGTTCCGAACAGAAGATCCCCTTTTTTATGACGGTTAAAACGGACGGCTGTGGTTCCTATTTCCATGCCCCGGGGATTAAATCCGACTCTTCCTCCGGCTGCATGGGCCAGCATTTGGTGACCAAAACAGATGCCCAAAACAGGCAGCTCGGCATTGAGAGCTTCCCGAATCCATTGCAGCCCATCTTCCATCCAGGAAGGAGATTCGCTTACATTATCATGGGAGCCGGTGATAACCGCTCCGCTTATCTCCGATGGCTGGGGCAAATGTTTCCCCCTGGTGATATCGACAATCAGAGCCCGGGAAGGATCAATTTCCATCGCGGTAATTACCCAATCTTCAAAATCCCCCGCCTCGGTTTTCAAATCTTCAAAGGTATGGCCGGTTTTAACAATCAATAGGGGCTTCATGAATAATACCTTCTGAAAACATATCGATTTTTCGTGTTGCAGGGGATGTTCGTTTTATTTCCGGGAAAAATAATTATTAGCGAATATCCCGCTTCCATAAAGTTAATTTAAAATCAAGCTATAAAGCAAACAAGGTTATTTTTAAAGTTCGTGAATTCAATGAATCCGTATAACCCTTATGCCTGGGGGGACAAAAAATAAAAAAAAGAGGCTGCCTCGTTATGAAACAGCCTCGGATGAATCAGTAAATACTTTGCAAAGTCTTCATATAATTGGCCCGAATGAACGCCGCCGGTTCGGCTACTTTTTTAAAACTCATGCTGCCTTTCATCTGTTCGATGGACTCATATTCATGTTCTTCCATCCAGGCGGTTAAATCTTTCAAGACCTTACCGACATGCTCCGGACCATTTTTAATCAGCGCGGAAGCCATCATGGCCACATCGGCCCCGACCATCATGGCCTTCAGGACATCTTCTGCGGTATGTACGCCGCTGGTCGCAGCCAAACTGGCCTTGACATGTCCGTAAAGAATAGCCAGCCAGCGCAAGGGTAAACGCAACTCATAGGATGTACTCAGTTCCAGACCCGGGGTCACATCCAGCTTTTCCAGATCGATATCGGGCTGGTAAAAACGATTAAAGAGCACCAGACCGTCGGCACCGGCCTGATCCAGTTTCTGAGCCACATTAGCAAGATTATTGAAGTAAGGGCTTAATTTCAGGGCGATGGGTATTTGAACCTGCTGTTTTACCGTTTTCAGATCATCGAGATACAATTGCTCAATGGTCTGCGCTGTCTGTGAGGGATCGGTCGGTATGTAGTAAACATTCAGCTCCAGGGCATCGGCGCCGGCCTCTTCGATCTTTTTGGCATATTCCATCCAGCCGCCTTTGGACACACCGTTTAAACTGCCAATAACCGGAATATCCACTGTTTTCTTTAGCAATCTGATCTGATCCAAATACTCTTCTGCTTCCAGATTTTTAAATTCATCCGGTTCGGGGAAATAGCTCATCGCTTCGGAATAACTATCGGTCCCCTGAGTGAGAAAAGCATCCAGCTCATGCATTTCATGAGTAATCTGCTCTTCAAACAAAGAATACATCACAATAGCCGCCGCACCATGATCTTCCAAAGCCTTCACCGTATCTACGGAAGCGGACAGCGGAGAGGCAGAAGGGACGATCGGATTTTTCAGGTCGAGACCTAAATATTTGGTTTTCAAATTCATTGTTGAGCTCCTTGTATGCTTAATAAGGGGAAGAAAACTTCCCCTCGGTCGTTATTTTACTTCAAAAGAATAGTCCATTTGCGCCAAATGAGAATAACGTTTCCAGTTAAATTCGGCATGTTCCTGAGCAAGACGAACAAATTTTTTGGCAGCAGAAGGATTCATTTTAGTCACCATCTTGAAGCGGGTCTCGTTATACATAAAATCCTGAACCGGAATTTTCGGCTCTTTGTAGTCGAGATGAAGCGGATTCTTCCCTTCTTTGATCAGCTCCGGATTATAACGGTAGATGGGCCAAATTCCCGAATTTACGGCCAGTTTTTGCTGGTCCATACCATATTTCAGATTGTAGCCATGGGCGATACAATGGCTGTAAGCAATCAGTATGGAAGGGCCGTCATATTTTTCGGCTTCCAGCATGGCCCGAACCGTTTGCGTATCACTGGCCCCCATGGCAATTTGAGCCACATACACATTGCCATAGGCCATAGCCAGCATGCCGAGATCCTTTTTATATAGCGGCTTACCGCTCGCTGCGAATTTGGCCACGGCACCGGTTGGCGTAGCTTTGGACATCTGGCCACCCGTATTGGAATATACTTCCGTATCGAGAACCAGAATATTCACGTTTCTTCCGGAAGCCAGAACATGATCCAGACCGCCGTAGCCGATATCGTAGGCCCAGCCGTCGCCGCCTATGATCCAGACACTTTTTTTGACGAGATAATCGGCCAGGGATAACAAATTCTTTGCCTCGGGTGAGTTCATTTTTTTCAGCTTATCTTTCAGTTGTTCAACCCGTTGACGTTGCTCGAAAATTTCCGGTTCTTCCCGTTGGTTGCTGTTCAGGATGGCATCCGTCAGTTCGGCTCCCACTTCATTTCTGAGGGCTGTTAAAAATTCCCGGGCCTGCTCCTGATGTTTGTCTATGGTTAAACGGAATCCCAAGCCGAATTCGGCGTTATCCTCAAACAAGGAATTAGACCAGGCCGGGCCGCGGCCCTCTTTATTTTTAGCCCACGGTGTGGTCGGCAGATTGCCGCCGTAAATGGAGGAGCATCCGGTGGCATTAGCCACAACCATACGATCACCAAAAAGCTGAGTAGCTAATTTGATATAAGGGGTTTCACCGCAACCCGGACAAGCTCCGGAAAATTCGAACAAGGGTTCCAGATACTGCGAATCTTTTACCGTATCATGACGCAGTTTGTTACGATCATATTCGGGAATATTTAAGAAAAATTCCCAGTTTTTACTTTCCGTTTCCCGCAAGGGGATCTGTTCGGCCATATTGATCGCTTTTTTACTGGTATCCTGTTTGTTCGTCACCGGGCATACCTCAACGCACAATTCACAACCGGTACAATCTTCCACGGCAACCTGAAGAGAGTACATGTAGCCTTCGGGCCAATCTTTACCGCGTGCTTTGGTGGATTTAAACGTGGCCGGCGCATTTTCCAGAATCTTCCCGTCATATACCTTGGGACGAATAACGGCATGGGGACAGACAATGGCGCATTTGTTACACTGAATACAAATATCCTCATCCCAAACCGGCACTTCCAAAGCCACGTTTCGTTTCTCCCATTGAGTCGTAGCCGAAGGGAATGTTCCGTCGGCCGGCATTTTACTCACCGGTAATTCATCGCCTTTCATGGCAATTAGAGTAGCGGTCACGTCTCTAACAAAATCCGGTGCATTGGATGGTACGGGAGGAATCAAGTCGATGGTACTGGTAGCTTTTTCCGGCACCTGGATCTGGTGCAGATGACCCAGAGCCTGATCAACGGCATTAAAATTCATCTGAACAATCTTGTCACCTTTTTTACCGTAGGTTTTCTGTATGGCTCCCTTGATCTTGGCAATCGCCTCATCCCTGGGCAGGACCCCGGAAATGGCAAAAAAGGCCGTTTGCATAATCGTGTTTATACGGGCGCCCATTCCGGTTTCTTTGGCGACTTTATAGGCATCGATAACATAAAATTTTAATTTTTTATTAATAATTTCTTCCTGAACCCGACGCGGCAATTTATCCCAGACCTCATTTTCAGGATAGGGACTGTTCAAAAGGAAGGTGCCCCCTTCCTGCGCTTTTTCCAGAATATCGAATTTTTCAAGAAAAACAAACTGGTGGCAGGCCAAGAAATTGGCTCGTTCGATCAAATAAGTGGAATGAATGGGAGCCTTGCCAAAGCGCAGATGGGAGATGGTCATCGAACCCGATTTTTTAGAATCATAGACAAAATATCCCTGGGCGTAATTGTCTGTTTCCTCTCCGATGATTTTGATCGAATTTTTATTGGCCCCGACCGTTCCGTCGGCACCCAAACCATAGAACATACCGCGAACCACATCCGGCGAGGCCGTGGAGAAGGATTTATCCCATTCCAGACTGGTATGAGTGACATCGTCAATAATTCCGATGGTAAAGTGGTTCTTCGGCCGATCTTTGCTTAGTTCATCCAGGACAGCCTTAACCATAGCGGGTGTAAATTCTTTGGAAGAGAGTCCGTAGCGGCCGCCGATTACCGTGGGGAAGGAGGAGAAGGGCAAGGCGTTTTCTGCGGCTTTTTCAGCCAGGGCATTAACCACATCCAGGTAGAGCGGTTCCCCGGAAGCACCCACTTCTTTGGTACGATCCAATACGGCAATACTTTGGGTGGTTTTCGGCAGAGAAGAAATAAAATGATCGATCGAGAAAGGACGATACAGGCGAACTTTTAAAGCCCCCACTTTTTCTCCCTTTGCGGCCAGATATTCAACCGTTTCCTGAGCGGTTTCCGCACCGGAGCCCATCAAAATGATAACCCGTTCGGCCTGCGGATGCCCCACATAGTCGAAAAGATGATAGTGCCGGCCCACAATACCCGCAAATTTATCCATTGCCTTTTGCACGATACCGGGCGCGGCTATATAATAGGGATTCACCGTTTCACGACCCTGAAAATATACATCGGGATTCTGAGAGGTTCCGCGAATGAAGGGATTATCCGGATTCAAGGCCCGCTTGCGATGAGCCATAACCAATTCGTCATCGATCATACTCCGCATGTCATCCAGGGTTAATTGTTCCACTTTCATAATTTCATGTGAAGTCCGGAATCCGTCGAAAAAATGAAGAAAAGGTACTCTGGATTCCAAAGTGGCGGCCTGAGCGATCAGGGCAAAATCCATGACTTCCTGAATCGAATTGGAAGCCATTAAGGCAAAGCCCGTATTACGGACAGCCATCACGTCCGTATGATCGCCGAAAATAGACAGGGCCTGGGCCGCCAGAGATCGGGCCGATACATGAAATACGGTCGAAGTCAGTTCACCGGCGATTTTGTACATATTGGGAATCATGAGCAACAGACCCTGGGAGGCAGTAAAAGTAGTGGTTAAGGCTCCGGCCTGCAAAGCGCCATGTACCGCACCGGACGCTCCGCCTTCACTCTGCATCTCGGTAACGCGCGGAATGGTTCCCCATATATTTTTCTGACCCTTGGCAGACCATTCATCCGAATGCTCTCCCATGGGTGAAGAAGGCGTAATCGGATAGATAGCGATTACTTCATTTATTTTGTGTGCCACATAAGATGCGGCTTCATTGCCATCTATCGTGACCATTTTTCGTTTCATATAAAGCTCCTTCCACGTTTCTATCGTTAAAATGTTTTCTAACTATATAAAATAGAAATATTTAGAAAGACAAACTCCATGCCAATCCCGCCATGTTGTCTTATTTTCTTTCAGCCTTTTATTTTTATTGTAGTTAATTTAAGAATAAAAATTGATAATTGCATGTCAGAATGAAAAAAATTTCTTATTACTAATTTAATTCTTGTCCCTTTTCTTATATTTAAGAATCCTTTGCAAGCCAGTTGCCCTGTCTGATCATTTATCGTAACTTTGGGAGTGTGTAAAACAATTTAGAATGAATAGATTTTAATATCGTATTGGAGAATACAATGAAAATCTTATCCCAGCGCGGTCAAAGGATGCCCTCTTCCCCGATTCGTCGTTTGGTTCCCTTTGCCGACCAGGCCAAAGCAGCAAAAAAACATGTCTATCATTTAAATATCGGACAACCGGATATTAAAACCCCGGATACCTTCATGAATCCCATTAAACATCTCGATATGCCCGTTCTGGAATACGGCCCTTCGGCAGGACTCACTTCACTACGCAAAAAGTTCGCCGAATATTATCACCGATTCGATATTGACGTTACCTATGAAGATATCCTGGTTACCACCGGCGGCAGTGAAGCCATTATTTTTGCCCTCATGACTATTTGTGATGTGGGTGACGAAATCATCATACCCGAACCCTTTTATACAAATTATAACGGCTTTGCCGTTGAAGCCGGCGTGCATATCGTCCCGATTACTTCCTATATTGAGGATGGTTTTCAACTGCCTCCCATCGAATCGGTAAAAGAGAAAATTACGGACAAAACTCGCGCCATAATGATTTGTAATCCGAATAACCCTACCGGCTATGTGTATTCCCGAAAGGAACTGGAAGCCTTGCGCGATATCGCTTTGGAACATAATCTTTTCATCCTTTCCGATGAGGTTTACCGCGAATTTGTTTATGATGGGGCTACCCATACCTCTGTGATGCATTTAAAAGGGATTGAAGACCGTACCATAATGCTGGATAGTGTTTCCAAGCGCTATTCGGCCTGCGGAGCCCGTATCGGTATGATTGTCAGTAAAAACCGGGACGTAATCAGCGCCGCTCTTAAATTCGGCATGGCCCGACTCTGTCCGCCTACCATCGAACAAATCGGCACTGAAGCGGGCATCGACACTCCTCAATCTTATTTTGATCGGGTCATCGAAGAATATACGGAACGCCGTGACATCATGGTTCGCCTGCTCGGCGAAATGCCCGGCGTAACCGTTCCCAATCCCAAAGGCGCCTTTTATCTCGTCGTTAAACTGCCGGTTGATGATGCCGACCACTTTGCCCGTTGGTTGCTGACCGATTTCGATATAAACGGAGAGACCGTAATGGTGGCTCCGGCTAACGGATTTTACTCCACGCCGGGATTGGGTCAGGATGAAGTACGCATCGCCTATGTTTTAAATGGAGAAGATATCAAGAAAGCTATGCAGGTTCTTTCCGAAGGGCTGAAAGCATATCCCGGACGAAAAAAATAAACCGGATGAGTACCAATATAGAAATAAAAGCCCGCTATCCGGACTACCGACTCTTTAAAGAGAAGATCCGTACGCTGCCGGTTACTTTTGTGGGTTTGGATGAACAAAGGGATGTTTTTTTCAATACGGCCATGGGCCGGCTAAAACTTCGTTCTTCCAGTCTGAGCGGTCCTTACCTGATTCCTTATATCCGTCCGGATCAGGCCGGGCCGAAGCGATCGGACTATGTGTTAATTCCTGTTGAGAACGCAGAGCTGACGGAACAACTGTTATCCCGAATCCTGGGCGTCGGTAAAATTGTTGAGAAAAATCGTACCCTTTATCTGTACAAGAATGTACGTATTCACTTTGATCGGGTTAACGGGCTAGGCTCCTTTATCGAATTTGAAGCCGTTGCGGAAGATGAGAAATCCATAGACGAAGAAAAACAAAAGATTAACTTCCTGCTGAATCATTTCTCCGTCGCACAGGATGAACTGGTTGCTCAGGCTTACGCCGATTTAGTGAAATAATTTTATCATTTTGGTTTTAACGGATTTTTTATTATACTTTTTTAGTCGGTTATTTATGCGGATATCATAATGCTTAGAGAACTGGAAAGATTTTTTAAGACCCATTTAGCTTTTGAGGAAACGGCTCCGGAAGAGGAAAACCCTCATCAACTGGATATTGCCACGGCCGTGCTTTTTCTGGAAATAGCTTATGCCGACTTTAATATGAGTAGTGAAGAATTCAATCAGATGCAGGTCTCTCTTAAAGAATTTTTGAAGCTGAACGAGAATGAATTGGAAGAGGTTCTTCAGGCTGCCGACGAAGCAAGAAAGAACAGGCAGGATCTCTGGTATTTTACCAATCAGATTAAAGAGCACTATTCAAAATCGCAAAAATTACAATTAATGGAAAAGCTATGGCAATTAATCTATGCCGACGGTTCCGTTCATAAATATGAAGACGCCCTGATCCGTAAGCTAACCAACCTCTTGGGTATGGACCATGGTGATATGATCGAAGCCAAATTAAAGGCCCGGGAAACTTTTAACAAAACGAAGTAAATATGCGGAGGTAGATAACAATGCGTCAAAAATTTGTTGAAATCGTATTGGAAGGTCGATTTATGATGGTCAAAGGCTTCCTGCTGGGTTTTCTTTCCTGCACAAAACCGGATGGAAAATATTTCTTTCACCGTAAATCCAATATCAGACGGGACACCTTCAAAGAGATGCTCAAAGAATTCTTTGAATTGGACAACTATGCCCACTTTTGTCTGCAAGCCGATTTGGTCGATAATTTTAAGAAATCTACAAAGCTCTTTACCAAAGTCACCGGCAATAAAATCAAATCCATTCGTACTATCTCCTCGGCAAATTTTACTTTTGCTTTGGAAGTATATTCGGAACAATTCGGCAAAGAGGCCAAACAGCTTTTCGAAGTATTACCCCCTGATGTAAATATAATCGACTATGAACCGGTTGAAAAACGCGATAAAGAAGGCAAAGGGACAGAAGCCTACGCTCCTTTGCATGAATATGTTTTCAGGGCCAAAGGCAAAGTAGAGGGCGATTTCGGTGGAGTTATGGATCTGTATCTCAATATTAAACGCAGTGATTTTTCGGAATTTGTAATTTGCAGTGAAATTCAGTTAACGCTGGAATAAGCGTAAATAAATCCGCTTTAAAAGCGGTCTGTTTAACAGATAAAAACCGGCCGCTTTTTATTTGCCTGTATCTTTCCATTCAATCAGGCCGGCATTTTGTGCTTTCTTACCGCTTATTCCTTTAAAAAAATCACGACAGATTTGAATATCCTTATCCATGTCACCCGAAGGATAAAATTTGGGACCGAAACCACCGGTCTTATTTTTATAATCCAGAAAAGCCAGTGCCACGGGTACATGAGCACCCGAAGCGATGTGATAAAAACCGCTGCGCCAGAAATTTGATTTGTTACGGGTTGCTTCCGGTGAAAGTACTAACACCAATCTTTCCATTTTATCGAATAGATCGATTACAGTCTGAACGAAATTCTGGGATCGGCTACGATTTACCGGGATCCCTCCCAATTTTCGTATCAACCGGCCAAAGGGTCCGCTGAATAAGGTATGTTTCCCTACCCACTGCAGGCGTACACCAAGGGCCGTAAAAATTAATAACCCGTAAAACACGTCCCAGTTGGAAGTATGCGGATAACCGATCATAACATATTTGGGCTCGGAAGGAGCGGAGCCGACCACTTCCCAGCCTAATAATTGAAGGATGATAATCGCACTTTTTCGGGCAAATTTATGGGGAGCTGCTTTTATTTTCTTTTCAGACACGGGCATCCCTCTATTTTTTTCTTATTTTTACATCCGATTGGCAACCGGGTTCCCTTGTCGGACTGTTTTAAAATAAGAACAAAGGCCAACGGTTTCAATTTCTTTGTCAATTGACTTTTTTTTCTTAGATTTCACTCTGTTCACTGAATCAGGGGAGTCATTTTCAATGCTTGGAAAATTTAAGATCGGCCACTATACGAATAGTGCCGCGGGCACCGGTTGCACGGTGATTATCCCGCCGGAAGGGAATATGGCTTCCGCGGCGATTGGCGGCGCTTCACCGGGAACACGCGAGCTGGCCCTGCTTTCACCAAAACGTAAGATCAGCCATATTCATGCCCTGGTTCTAACCGGTGGCAGTGCCTTCGGTCTGGGATGTGCCCAGGGCGTAATGGAAGAACTGGCCGCAAAAAAAATCGGCTATGAAACCAATTACGGAGTCGTACCTATAGTTCCTGCCGCTGTTATCTTTGATAAGAATCTCGGCGATGCCAATGCTTACCCGAAAGCGGATGACGGCCGTCAGGCATTTTCGAAGGCCGAATACAATAACAAACAAATGGGCAATGTGGGAGCCGGCACCGCAGCCTCCGTGGGAAAATGGCGCGGTATGCAATATGCCATGAAATCCGGGCTTGGCATCGCTTCTCAGACCTTCAAAGAGCTGCGGGTAACCGTTCTAACCGTTGTCAATGCTGCGGCCGATATTCTCGATTACGATCATTCGCTATTAGCCGGGGCTGTGGATGCACAAGGTCGCTTTTGGGCCAAAGACGATCCTTTTTCCCGCTGGGAGAACCATCGGGTCGGTATGGCGGAGAACACCGTATTAAGCGTAGTGATGACCAATATGCGGGTTACCAAACAGCAGGCTTTTTATTTGGCGGAACATGCGCAATTCGGCATTGCCCGCCGGGTGGAACCTTCCCATACCAGCTATGACGGGGATATCTGCTTCTTTCTTTCCAGCCAGGAACTCGATGGAAATCTGGATTTACTGGCCGGCATGATAGTACCCGTAGTTGAAGCATCCATTATTAACGGTGTGAAATATGCGGACTCCGCTTATGGTTTAAAATCCGTTAATGAATTGCAAACAGGAAAGTGAAAGCAAAACTATGTTCCGTTTATTCTTTAGCGCCTTAGGACAACTCAATCTGCAGCTCTTCCTCTTTAGTATGGTATTGTTCTTTGCCGGTTATGCCCTGGCACCCCTGGTATATCACAAAAATATCCGCTTTTTAACGGCCTATCCGCTTTGGATTGCCCGGAAAATTGAACAATGGATGGAAAAAAGATGGAATCCCTTTTTACTTTTCCTCTTTTTGTTTAGCGTGAACTCTTTTTCTCTTCTAATCAATTTTTCATCCACCCTAGTCCCCTTCCTACCTTTTATTTTTACCTTGTGGACCGGGTTGAATGTCGGCCTGGTTTCTTTTCATGCGCTCAAAGGGGAATATTATTTCGTTAGTCTGCTTAATCCCGTGGCGCTCTTCGAATTACCGGCCGCTTTTATTGCCTCTACTCTGGCTTTCCAGTATAATCTGCAAATATTAAATTTCCACCGCTTCGATTGGAAAGTACTGCCCTTTGACGGTTATTTCCACCTGTTCTTGCTTTTAGTCATCCCCCTGTTACTTCTGGCCGGGATCATTGAAACAACTATTATTGAACTGACTCAACGCATGAGCGACAAGGGAAAACCGTAGTTTTTCAAAAGCAATTTAATTCAGAAAAGGATTTGCAGGCGAATCAGATCACTTTCCAATTGTCCGGCATGTTGAAAGTGAATCGCTTTCATGCCCACTCTGCGGGCTGCTTCTACATTTTTCGGACGATCGTCGATAAACAGACACTGCTGGGCCCGATAACCCGTTTTTTCCAGAACCGCTTGATATGAAGGCAGAGCCGGTTTTAAAAATCCCGTCTCGAAACTTAAGGTCGGTTTTTGTAACTTTTGCAAATAAGAAAAATGGGTGAGACAATAATTCCAGTGTAACGGATCCGTATCGGAAAGCAACGTCAAGAAATAGTTTTTCTTCAATTTATCGAGCAGCGAATCCATCTTTGGCATGGGTGAAAACACATCGCACCATTTTTGTACGAATGGCCCATACTTCAGGTCAAGATGAAAACGGTTCACCAGAGATTGATAAAATTCGAGGGGTGTGACCTTTCCTCTGTTAAAATCTCTGAACAGTTCATTTCCAAAAAGACGATCCATTTCGTTATTCTGCACTTCCGACAACCCGCTTCCCGTCAAATAGGGATACAGCCCTCTCGAAAAATCGACTTGTACAAGCACATTACCGAGATCAAATATAATAAGAGAAATCGGCGGACAATCAGTCATTTTTTTTACCTGAATATATGGTGGATTTTCAGAACAGACGATCAACTTCGGCAAGATAAAGAAAAATCCTGATATTTCAAAAGCGGGACGAACAGAATGAGAGAGGAAGGGCCCGAAACGTTATTTTAGAAATCCTTGATCCATACAAACAAACAGGACTACTTACTAAAAACGACCTTAACCAGAAAATAGCGTCCTTTTTCATGAATCGTTTCCACCGTGGCCCGGTAATCGGCCAAAGTAGCAGCAACATTTTCGCTAAGTTGAGGAATGTCCCGGGCGGCACTCAGGGCCATTAATCCCATGGTACAGCTTTTCTCATGCAGATCCAGTGAGATCTGAAGCGGTTGATCCGTCAGACCGGCCAGAAAATTAAGTACATAATTTAGAACCTTTACCAAAGGCTTGGGATCAACGGTATGGATGACACAACCTTCATCCAAAATAAGATTGGTTTCTATATCCGTTTTATTATCACAAATAAGCAGCAATAATTGCTTTAAGTCCAACATGCGCCCTTCCATTTATCCTCCGGATTAAATTAAAATGCAATAAAATTCGTAATAATTTAAATAGAAGTGAGGGTCTGTCCTTCGGGTATGGTCTTACTAGCTAAGGTTAAAGAATCCTCTTCTATTTTACCGGCAGTAATCTCAAGCATCTTCATTAAACTATCGGCTTTCATCGGTTTCAGCAACACTCCGTCGCTCTTTTCCAGAAACGTCTCGACTTGATCGTTAACGGCATAACCGGTCATAAAAATAAATTTCCCCTGATAGCCTTTATCTTCTAATTTTTCGAAGAGATCGGTCCCATTCATCCCCGGCATATTGATATCGGAAAGAATAATATCAAACCGCCCTTGTTGCATCTTTTCCAGGGCTTCCCGGCCGTCTTTTGCCTGATCACAAGTATAACCGGCCATGCGGATGATTTCCAACAGGGTTTCCCTGACTTCCGGTTCATCATCCACTACCAGGACACGAATTTCCTCGTTGGTTTTTTTTGAGTGCGATGAAGCTTTGATGTTAATGATTGCGGAATCAAGATATTCCTGTCGTTCCAGGCTGATAATCTGCCTTAAATTATCCACCAACCCCGCCACGCGTTTTAAAGCCCGGGCACTTTTCTCGATATACTTTTCTGCATTTTTGCCTTTTTTCATTAGCTCCAGATAGTTACTTAGCGTTTGCAGAGGTTGAGAAAATTCATGCGAAATTCCTCCGGCCAGTTCCTGAACCGTTTTCAGCATTTCCGCTTTCTGCTTGATTTCTTGTGCTTTCTTTTCCCTGGTGAGATCATAAATGATGGCAATAATCGCATTGGCTTTGTTTTTCTCGGTTCGAATCATGGCCGTTGTAACCCGGACCGGTATTTTTATTCCGTCTTTACGATACGTTTCCACTTCTCCGTACCAGCTGCCATGCCAGGTTTTTTCAAAAATATGTCGCCCTTTCTTCTTTAAATCTTCCGAGCTATATAACAGGGCAGTGGACCGGTTCAATACTTCATCATTTGAATATCCATAACACTTTTCGAAAGCTTCATTCACATAGATAAAGCGATTTTTCCGGTCGGCAATTATAACCACTTCCTCGATACTTTGCAGGGCTGCGGCAAACATATTGCGCGCTTCATTAATTTTCTTCTGTTCCGTAATGTCCTCTTTAATCGCAAAATAGTGCTGAATTTTTCCCTGCTCATCGGTAACCGGGGCAATATACGCATATTCCCAATACAACGTGCCGTCTTTCTTTTTATTGTGAAACTCTCCCTGCCAAGTTTTACCCGAGCTAATCGTGTCCCATAACTCTTTATATTCCGAAGCAGGCTTTTCTCCGGATTTTAAAACCCGCGGATTCAGGCCGATTACTTCTTCGAATGGATAGCCGGAAACTTGAGTGAAATAAGGGTTCACATATTCAATTCTACCCCGTTTATCCGTAATAACAATGGAAGCGGATGAACTTTCGACGATATGCTGCCATTGATTTAATTCGCTCTCTTTTTCGTGACGTTTGTCTCTTTCTCTGCCGAGTTGCCGACGAAGAACCGTATTTTCTTCGCTCTTTTCTTGCAGACGCTTTTCTAAAAGACGATTGATTTCACGAAGATTCGCTTTCGTATCTGCTGTTTCATTAATATGGCGGACACCGCCCCTGGCTTCCTTCGGGTTCTGACCCTCTTCTCGCAATGCGGTCGGCGGGTCTTCTTCAATCGGTCTCATTGAATTCTTCCTATACATATAGTTTAGAATTCCTCCTGCCAGGGAGAGCAAAAACACAATAGACAGCATGGTATAAAATCTGTGATGAATGGGCAGGCTCGCTTCGTCTACCGCTTCCTTAAGATTATATAAAATAACCAGATAGTATATGCGGTTAGTTGAATGGATGGCTTGAACAGCAGAAATATACGAACGTTTGAAGGAGCGGATCGATCGCTTGGGATACTGCTCAGGAAAAGGGTTATCGGTGAACTTTTTTAATAGATTTGTATCCCCACTTTTTACATCCCGGAAAACAACGCTCTTTTCATCATCGAGCACGATTACCGAAAAAGGGATGGAATCTGTTAAGTATGTTTCTTCCGGGAACGACGCCATACGGTCGTTTTTTGAAGAGAATCGTTCGCTTAGCATCTTCTGAAAATACTTCTGCCCTAAGGCGACTATTCTTTCACCCTGGCGCAAAACAGAGTCGTGTACGGTTTGCTCATCTGCTGATCTTTGCCAATAGAGTATGACACTACCAAGCAGAAATAGACTGATAAAAGCGATGGCCGGAATTTTAAAATGATGCTTCAATTTTGCTCCTTTTCCCGGAGGATCATGGAACCAACCGCGCTGAATCTTGCTGAAATTCATACCAAAAATCGCGGGTTGTTGAGTCCCTCACCGAGGCTAAGTACCGATATTTTCAGAATCTTAGATAGTATATCGACAATTTTTTAGAAACTTTTAATACAATTTTGTATTTTCTGGCTATGAAGCAGTTAACCATTCATACCGGACCCTATAAATCCGTTTATTTTTTCTCTCCGGAAATAGAACAACGTGTACGTCAGGGCCGCCATGATTTCATGGCCATCCTGCCTGTAAACCGGGCTGTACGGCTTTATAAAAAGCATTTGGTCGACCTCTCTCCGGGTGCTATTTTGCTGGATCCCTTCATCTTTACCTTTGATGATTTGCTGCTCACCATTTACCGTAAAACGCCGGGTAGTAAGCGTCTGGTAAACCGGGATCTCTTTCTTTTAATTACCGAAGACATCCTGACCGCCCACCGGGAAGATTTCCCCTTCATTGTCGGGAAGAGCCGGATCAATCCGGGATTAGTCCGCAAAACCACGCGGATGCTTATGGAATTGCGTCGCTTCGGCTATAGTGCCGGACGCTTTCAACAGAAAAGTTCTTCATCCCGCAAGTTCACGGATTTTACCCTTCTTTTGGATTTGCTGGAGAAACGTCTGGGACAGCAAATGATCGACGAGCCTTTTGCTATGAGTCTGGCCGCAGAAACTATAGATGAGAATCATTTTTACTCTCTTTTCGAAGGCGTCAACACAATTTTTATCTCCGGCTACGGATTATTTACACCGGCCATGTTTACTTTTATAGAACGCTGTTCGCACTGGCTGGATATTCACGTAAAACTGGAATATACGGCGGAGAATACCTTGCTCTTCCATCATACGGCCCAGGCCATGGAACGTTTTCTAAAGATGAAGCCGCAAATCGTAAAAGAAAGCAAAACGACCTTGCTCTCCGGTGCTCTGTTTAATCGTCGGAATTTAAACGGCCCGATAAAAAAAATACCCCATACGTCCATTGAAGTACATGCTCTTAAAAACCGTGAGGATGAAGTGGCCTTTATGGCGGCGACAATCCGCCGTCTGAATTTGGAACAAAACATTCCCTTGCATCGCATGGCCGTTACTTTTGCCAATCTGGAGAACTATGTGCCCACGATCCGTAAAACATTTGGCCGTTTCGGAATTCCCATGAATCTTTCCACCGGATACTCACTTCATCAATCTCCCTTAATCCGTACTTTCATGAAGGTTTTATTGCTGATCCGGGAACGATTGCCCGTTAAAACTGTCTGGTCGTTTCTGCTCTCAAATTTCATCGAACTTCCGGTAGAATTCAATGCACATCTGTTATTCAAATTTTTAATAGAACGCAGAATCACCCATCTGAATCCGGCCTTGCTCGATCGCCTTATACAATCTCCGGCCCTCCTTCCAACCGGTTCTACACCGTCCTCCCATAATTTAAAATATCAGTTGGAGTTACTCGAGCAAATTTTACATCCCTTATTCGATTATCCGACCCGTCTGTCCGCCCCGGATTTCAGAATCCGCCTGGTCGATTTGCTTAACCAACTCGGTTTATTGCACTGGTATGAGAAGAATACCGCGGAGATGTCCCCGGCCCATAAGGAACACGAATTCCGGGCTTTTAACCGTTTTATGAAGCTTTTGGATAAATTCGTATGGATGATTAACTCGGTACACGGAAACCGGCCCCTGCCTTTATCTTATATGATCGATAAGTTGCAAAATGCCATCCAGCAAGCTGTGTATAACTTAACGGAATGGCCCGATTACGGCGTACAAATCATGCCCAGGCTGGAGATCCAGGCGCTGGACTTTAAGGTGTTATTCATCGGAGGGATGATCGACGGTGAATTTCCCCGCACTTCCAGTAAGGATATCTTTTTTAACGATCGGATACGGGCTAAACTGGGTCTGGTTGCTGCCGAAGAGCTGCTGGATCAGGACCGTTTTATTTTCTATAACCTGCTCGATTCGCAGGCAGAAACGATTCTTCTAACCTTTCCCTTATTCGAGGAAGACCGGGCTCTGGTACCTTCGACCTTTATTTCAGATCTAAAAGAAGCCGCGGAAATCCGCTTGTTTCTGAAACCACCTGCCTCCGAAGAGCTCTTAAATCCGGAGCAGCTCTGGACTCTTTTAGGCCTCGATATACAAAAAAATCTGTTTAAGCAAGCCCAAAAAGATATGAATGCAATTCGTTTCTTTTTCGGGGAAAGTGAGCACCCGTTACAACGATTTCTATCCGGTCTGACCCGGGAAAGGGAACGGTTCATTTCCGATGGATTTTCTGTTTATGAAGGCAACCTCACCTTCTATCGGCAAATTCAGAAACTCATAAACAAAAAATTCGGCCGGCGGGCCTGGTCGATCAGTATGCTGGAAACCTACGCCTTTTGTCCCATGCAATTTTTTCTTTCTCACATTTTAAAACTCGAAGAATTACCGGAAATGGAAGAGGAAATCAGTCCTTTGGATCGCGGCCTTGTCCTTCACCGCATTCTCTGTCGGTTTTACTCGGAACTCATTCGGCAAAAGGCCGAGCACCGTCCGGCCGATCATTTACCTTTACTGCAGGAAATTGCCGCGGAAGAATTAAATAAAATGCCTTACAGCGGATTTTTCTGGGAGTTGGAGAAAAGCCGTTATTTCGGACAGAATGGACAGGCGGGACTGCTGGAAAACTTTGTCATCCTGGAACAAAAGTTCATCGACGAAAGCGATTTCACTCCGGCTTTTTTGGAATACGGTTTCGGTTTGAAACAGCACGGCGGGTATTGCGGGACTTCCGAACCGGACCCGGTTACTATTTCAACCGGGGATGAATCCTTTCGCCTACGGGGCAGAATCGACCGCGTGGATCGGCATCCCGACGGAAGAGCCATGATCTTCGATTATAAAAGTGGCGAGAGCAGCACCCAGTCGAAGGCAGCCGATATATTCAACGGACTCCATTTTCAACTTCCCCTCTATCTGCTCGCCCTGGAAAAGCTGAAACCCGGGCTACACGGTGTTCTGGGAGCCTATTATCTGGTTAAGGACAGCAGGAAATTAAAACGCATCCCTGTCATAGGCAATCCTCAGGCGGTTCCTTTCAAACCGGGCAAAAAGTCGTCTTTGCTGCTCAATGCCGAGGGTGAAGAAGTGACCTTCCGGGAACTGTTAAATATTTCAGCCGAACAGGCCCTGGAACAAATCCGCCGTTTGCAGTCGGGCTTCTTCGGACACAGTGCTTTTCCGGAGGACAAACGTTGTCAGTCTTATTGTCCGTATCGTCAAATGTGCCAGAAAAATATCGCCAAGCAAAAGAAAACGGCTATGAAGAAAGATTAATGCATACTATTAATGTGGTGATGAAAATATCGAAAATAATAATTCCTAAATTCCAATTCGTGCGGAAACTTTATGACGCAATTAACTGAAATACAGCAGAAAGCATTGGCTTTAAATAAAAATATCTCGGTAACGGCCGGAGCCGGTTCGGGTAAAACCCGAATTTTAGTGGAACGTTTTCTGTCGATTGTATTAAAGGATCCCCGCCTTACACGCCATATTCTGGCCATTACGTTTACCAATAAGGCGGCCGGGGAGATGCAGCAGCGACTCACCGAAGCCGTTAATCATCGTCTAACCCAAACTTCGGACGGGGATGAAAAAAAACGCCTGCTCTCCGTTCGGGACCAGCTCAACTCCGCCGCCATCTCCACCATTCATAGTTTTTGCGCCCGTACTCTACGCGAATTCCCTCTGGAAGCGGGTCTTTCACCGGAATTCAGTGAATTGGATGAAATGCGCTCCAAACTCCTAATTTTGCAGGCTGTGGAAGAATCATTTCATCTTTTGGACGAGGAGCCCAAAGAGGATTGGCTTCCTCTGTTCCATGCCATCAACAGGCAAACCCTTGCCGCCATGCTCAACCGGGCTTTACATCACCCTTTCGAAATGCAGCAAATCACCGAGCGCATGGCCGCAATGGATGAAGAGCACTATCGCCGTTTTTTGGAAGAATCCTGGCTGAGAATGAACCGGCAGGAGTTGGACCATATCGATTTCGAGCACCTCTATCGGATAGCCCGGTCTTTATCTACAGCCAGGCCGGTCGCCATGGCTTCCGCAAAGGGACAACAAACCTTAGATGCTTTACAAAACTATGTTACGGCTTTCGGGCAAAATCCGGATTCCATACAAACAAAAACAACGGCGATTCAACTGATCATACAATTTACGACTCAAGAAGGAACGCCCTACAAAAACTTAGCCCAATTAGGCGGCAAGAACAGCTGGAGCGGTAAAGAGGGCCAACAATTATTAGAGTTGAGCGAACAATGCGCAACGTATACCGATTTACGCTGTATTAAAAATAAATTCTTTTTAACCGATGCCCGGGCTGACGCGCAATGGTTTCATCATTTCAAACGATTTCTGCTCCTTTATCGCAAAGCAGACGAAAAATATGAAGAACAAAAAATCGAAGAGAGCGCTCTGGATTTCGAAGATCTGCAGCTTAAAACCATTCATCTGCTCAGGAACAACGAAGCTGTCCGCCGGGAATTAGCAGAGCGGTACCGCTACATTATGGTCGATGAATTTCAGGATACCAATGAATTGCAATGGCAAATCATCTCTCTTTTATCCAAAGAAGAGGGACAATTCAGCCGGGATAAAGTTTTTATTGTAGGAGATCCCAAGCAATCTATTTACGGATTTCGGAATGCCGATATTCGCATTTTCCGACAGGCCCGGGAGATGTTCGCCCGATTACACGAATCTCAATCCGGACGAAAATTTACCGGAAATATCGTCTTTGCAGACAGCTTTCGTTTTCTGCCCTCTTTAAATGCTTTCATTAATTTTATGTTTAGCGAAATTTTACAGGAACAACCGTCCAATCCTTTTGAAGTAGGGTATCATCCCTTGCAGGCTCAGCGCACTCCGGCCGATAGCGGGGAAGCGCATCTGGCAGTCCTGCCGGCGGAACTGCCGAACGAGGCAACTTATATCGCCTATCAAATAAAAGAGATCATAGATGGGAAGAAAACCTGTTTCGAATGGCAGGGAAAAGAAAGCAGGCGTACCATTGAATATGGCGATATGGCCATTCTGCTGCGCAGCAGGGGCAATCTACTGGAGGTGGAACAGGCTCTGCGTGATGCCGATATACCCTTCCATACTTCCAAGGGGATCGGCTTCTGGCAGCAACAGGAAATCTTCGACCTGTATTATTTATTGCGGTTTCTTCAAAATCCACAGGATGATCTGGCACTGGTGGCCCTGCTACGTTCCAGATTCTTTCTGATACCCGATCACGTTCTGTTTTTCCTCTCTCTCCACTCTTCCGATCACTACCTGAAAAAAATAGATGAATTTTTACAGCAAACCGTTTCTACCGTTTCTAAGAAAGAGTCGGAGGATTTGCAACATTGCGCCTATTTGCTTCATAAATGGCTCGGGTTGCGGGATCGGATGAATCTGAACGACCTGCTGGAAATCATTTTCCGGGATGTGCATCTACGGGCCCGATTGGCTGCCCGTTTGAACGGGGAACAGCTGCTGGCCAATGTGGATAAATTCATCCGTCATGTTCAGAACTTCGACTCGGCCGGTTTGGGGGGACTTACCGACTTCATCGGCCATATTAACGATCTGATCAGCACTCAGCTGGAAGAAGGTCAGGCCCAATCGATACTCGAAGAGCGGGGAAGTGTGCATATAATGACGATTCATGCCGCCAAGGGTCTGGAATTCCCGGTTGTCTTCCTGCCGTATCTAAATCAAAAAAGCGGCGGGCGGGGACAGACCGTTTTTCTCGATGGAACGCTGGGCATGGCTGTTAAACTGAATGATTTAGAGAGCGGTGAACACTCTCTGCTGCGCCTGTTAGCGGAACAAAAAAGGCGCCGTGAGATGGCCGAAGCCAAACGGATTTTTTATGTGGGAGTCACCCGGGCCAGCAATTATTTGTATATGTCCGCTCAATTAAATAACAAAAATGACGGCATTACCTCTCAGACCCCTCTGGAATGGATATGCAACGCTTTTACGAAGATCGGGGGAGATATTCTCAGCGATCAACAGATTTCCGGGGATCATTTCCGGCTCGATCTTGTGCATGATTTCACTCCGCCCGATTTTTCCGGAATCAATGCCCAATCGTTTTTCTCTGAAATCGACACTTTAAAAAGCAGCCTGAAACAACCTCCGACCGGGCCGTTACCCATTCCTCTATACCTGCAGGAAGTGAAGAAAAAAGAAGGAAGCCGGGTATTCTCCGCCACAAGACTCATGGTCTTCCTGGAGGATCGTCAGGAGTATTACCGCCGTTACCATCTCGGCTTCTTCGAAAGCGATTATCAAACCTTTTCCCAAAATATTTATGCCCGGGACGATAGCATCCTAATGGGTAAAATCGTGCACCGCTACCTGGAATTATTGCTTCAGCCGGGTTGGGATGAAACTTCTCTTCTGCAAACCATATACTTCGATTTCGATATTTTCGATCCGGACCTGCAACTTGCCATTCGTAGGGAATTGGCCCTTGTGCGGGAAAAGATGGAACATTCCCGGCAGGGACGGGCTTTGATGCAGGCCTCACAGGCCCGGAACGAGCAAACAGTCCTGATGAAGCTGGGCAAACATTACTTCACGGGTACCATTGATCGTTTGTTCCGCAACAAACAAAATCTTTGGGAAGTGGTGGATTACAAAACCAATCACATTCACGCGCAAGCTGTTCCCCGGGTAGCGGCCCGCTATGAGTGGCAGATGCAAACCTATGCTCTAATGGTTAGTAATCTCTTCCCACAACAGACCGTCTTTCCCGTCTCGCTTTATTTCTTAAATCCGGACTATATTTTCCGCAAAGAATATTTAAAAGAGAGTCTTCAGACTTTTTCCGCCCATCTCGAACAGATTATGGATGAGATCGAAGCCTTCTTCCCCATCGAACCGGGAAAAATAGAGTAAGTAGTTGAATATCGGTTTGAATCAGGAAGCTTCTCTTTTTGAAAACACCTTCCAAATAACGGGAACAATAAGCAACAGCAGCAGAGCCCCGGCTATGCCCGGGGCCGGTAAACCGAATTCCTGCAGTACATATCCGCCCAACAAAGGTGTAATAATCCGGGTCAGGCTGTCGATACCCATAGAAAGACCCAATATTCCTCCCGTTTCATTTTTCTTGACGATCTTG
This sequence comes from Calditrichia bacterium, assembly GCA_026983775.1. Lineage (GTDB taxonomy): Bacteria > Calditrichota > Calditrichia > Calditrichales > Calditrichaceae > JALSTK01. The sequence continues at coordinate 1,568 of JALSTK010000001.1, read as the reverse complement.
CTTAGTATACTATTAATAACCGTATTGAATACTCCGCCGGCCAGAGCCATGGGAAGCAAAACTATCAGTAGCTGAACCCTATTTTGAGCCGAAGCCCAACCGAGCAGAGCAATGATCAATAACAGCACGGAATATAAGATGAGTCGGAATTCACCAAAGCGGTTTGTGAGCGGAGCGATCAGGAAGAACTGTACCAAAACCATCAATAAGCCCACGTAAGCCAGCAGATAGGAAGTAGTTACCGTGCTCAATCCCAATCCCAATTCGGCATAGATGGCAAACACGGTAGCAAAAATATTAAAAGCAAGGCTGAACATAAATCGTGTTCCCAGAGCCGAACTCACCACGGGCCTGCCAAATGCCTTCTTTAAATGGAACAGACTTAACGCCCGTTTTGGGGAAGCGTTCCGTTTGTTCCGCAAAGATTCCGGAAGCCAGAAATAAACCGCCAGCAGACTTAAAAAATTCAAAATAGCTGCCACATAAGCCGGCCAGGCAAATCCCCAGTGACTGAATACCCCGCCCAGAGCAGGGCCCAGCACCAGGCCCAGACCAAACGCCGCACCGATCAGACCCAATCCCCTGGCCCGGTCTTTTTCATCCGTAATATCACTAACATACGCCTGTACAACGGAAATATTACCGTTCATCAAACCGGTAAGAATACGGCTTGAAAACAAGGCGGTTAACGATCCGGCCAGGCCGAACAAAATATAACCCAGCACGGAACCGAAAACGGTGAGTATAAGAACCAGGCGGCGCCCCCAGGAATCGGACAATCGTCCCCAGAAAGGGGAACCCACGAACTGGGCCGCTGCGTATGAACTGATCAGCAGACCCACCAGAAAGGGACTTGCCCCAAAACTTTTCGCATAATAAGGAAGCAGTGGAATGATGATCCCGAAACCGGCCAGATTCAGAAAGGCGATGAGAAAAATAATGACAAATAGTTTTTTAGAAGAATTCTTTGACCCCATAGAAAATAATACGACTCTTTTTATTTTCAGGCAAACCCTTTCGGCTATTTTTTAACAAAGAATCGCCTGAAACGGTATCGGCTTGTTTAAAGACGGTTCTTTCCTTATCTCCCCCGATTTCTGAAGGACACTTCCCATGTCATTTTTAAAGGGTCTACCGGGTTTCTTGTGGTTAAACGCCGCATCCTTAAATCATCACGAGGTGATGCAATATGAATAGCCGCACCCGTAGGCCGCCGGGCAGGAGCGGAGATACAACCGAATAGGGTTACCGTAAAGCGGTAAATTTTCAATGTATAGGGTCTCCTATTTCGTTAGAAGGCTCTGTGTTCCACATTTGACGCCTTCAGCGTCACGCCCGCTTTTTCCGCTTTACCACAGGCCAAGCCTGTAGCTACTCATATTCGTATCCTTCGGATACTATTATCTTTAAATACAAAATGAACAAAACAATAAAAAATTGTTTCATCCCTTTTATCCGTCTTCCGTTAATATACGGCCTTACAAGAAACCCGGTAGAGCCGAAAAAACTTTTCATTTTTATTGACATTTCATTTTTAGCATCTTATTTTAACATAGTTATTTTTTCAG